>JAGTUW010000240.1 GCA_018224345.1 Bacteroidota bacterium | reverse complement strand
TGCTTGATGAAGCCGTCAACAGACGTGCCGATTACAGACAGGCGGATCTCTCGCTGCAAAGCGCCGAGAAGGGCGTCTCTATAGCGCGTGCCGGTCATGTCCCGAGCGTCTCCGCCTTCGCGCAGTACAACTGGAACAACCTCGAACTGAAAGACTTTACGTTGTATGATCGCTTCATTTACGGATTGCAGCTTTCCGTCCCCATCTTCTCGAACTTTCAGGTGTCCGGTGCGGTCCAACGCTCCGAAATTCGACGATTGGACAGTGAGCACGAACTTCAACAACTTCGTCGCACTATCGCGACGGAAGTCATGAAGGCACTCAACACACTGGAGACCGCTGAGAAGAACCTCGAGATATCCTCGAAAAAATTACAGTCCGCCCGGGAAGATCAGCGTATCGCTCAGGAACGCTATTCCCTGGGTGCGGGCACACTGCTGGATCTGACCACCGCGAATGCCAACCTTACCACTGCCGAATCGGATGTCGTCAATGCGACATTCAATTATATGACAGCAATGCGCCAGGTGGACTATCAGCTCGGAAGAAATCAGAATTAATAGCGCAACAGAGGCGAGAATAATGGCCAAGACAGCGAAAGACAAAAAAAAGAAAAAAATCATCATTTTTTCGGCCCTCGGGGCACTGCTCGTCATCATTATCATTGCCGTGATTATCGGCAGCAAACGGGACGAGGTGATTGTCGTGCAAACCGAGGAGGTCGAACGACGCAACCTTACGCAGGTCGTCGAAGCCACCGGCAAGATTCAGCCACAGACTCAAGTGAAAATCAATGCGGAAGTCTCGGGCGAAATAATCGAATTGCCGGTCGAGGAAGGTGATGGAGTGAAAAAAGGACAGCTTCTTGTCCGCATCAAACCTGATCAATATATCGCGCAAAAGGATCAGGGTGTCGCCAATCTCAAGCGCAGCAAGGCGATGCTCGTACAGCGGGAAGCAGATTTCCGCAAGGTGGAAAATGAATACCGGCGCGTTCAGGAATTACATGAGAAAGGTCTGGTATCCGTTGCCGAACTTGAATCAGGCAAAAGTCTTTACGAAATTGCCAAGGCCGGTGTCGATGCGGCACGTTTCGATGTACAGAACGCCGAGGCCACACTCTCTCGTGCACGTGAAGATCTGGCTAAAACAGCAATCTACTCGCCGATCAACGGGATTGTCACCCAGAGAATCTCAAAACTGGGCGAACGTGTCTCCGGTTCCAGTTTCACACAAGGCACTGAAATCATGACCGTCAGCGATCTCTCCGTCATGGAGGCGCGGGTAGAAGTCAATGAGAACGATGTCGTCCTCATCAGCATCGACGATACTGCCCGGATCGATGTCGATGCCTATCCCGATCAGGAATTTCTCGCAACCGTCTATCAGATCGCCAACACAGCATCGACAAGAGGTTTGGGAACGCAGGAGGAAGTCACAAATTTCGAAGTGCGACTGATCGTCATGGTTGGTGGCAAAGAGTTCCGGCCGGGGATGTCCTGCTCGGCCAGAATCGAAACAGATACACGTCACGACGTTGTCAGCGTACCGCTGCAATCGGTAACAACTCGGGATAAAGACCGCTGGCGGGACGAGGATATGGAGACGGATGACACCTATGCCGATGTCACGATCGAAGGTATCACCGAGAGAGACCGGCCGGGAAGAGAGAAAACACAGGAAGTGCTTTTTGTTGTGCGTGAAGGCCTGGCCAGGCAGCTTCCGGTCACAACCGGTATCAGCAGTGATCAGTATATCGAAATCCGCGAAGGTCTTGAGACGGGTGAAGAGGTGATCAAGGGCAGCTATCGTGCCATCAGTCGCGAACTCAAGGACAGCACCCACGTCCGTGTCGACAACGCTGTCTCGCCACGAAATTTGTTCAGTAATTGAGGACCAGCATTCATGCCGCTTATTCATATAAAAGACGTGGTGAAAACCTATGACATGGGCGCGGAACTGGTGCATGCGCTCGCAGGCGTCTCCCTCGACATCGAAGCCAATGAGTACGTCGCGATCATGGGGCCTTCCGGCTCCGGTAAATCTACACTCATGAATGTCATCGGCTGCCTCGATACACCGACTTCGGGACTCTATGATTTCGAGGGCGAGAATGTCGGTGAACTCGACGACAACCAGCTCGCGGAAATCAGAAACAAAAAAATCGGTTTCGTCTTTCAAACCTTCAATTTGCTGCCGCGTTCCACGGCGTTGCATAACGTGGAGCTTCCCCTCATCTATGCGGGATTCGGAACCCAGCAACGCAAGGAACGAGCCGAGAATGTTCTCAGTGATGTCGGTCTCGGTGACCGCATGACACACAAACCCAATGAACTCTCTGGTGGTCAGCGGCAGCGTGTGGCCATTGCACGCGCCCTTGTCAACGATCCGTCCATCATTCTCGCTGACGAACCGACCGGCAATCTCGATTCGAAAACAGGTATTGAAATCATGCAGCTCTTCGTCGAATTACACAGAAAAGGTAATACCATCATTCTTGTCACGCATGAAGAGGAAATCGCAGCCCATGCACATCGCGTCATCCGCCTCTTCGACGGCAAGATCGCCAGTGACGAAACAGTGGAGAACCCCCTCGTGTACGAGGACAGATAGACGCTATGTTCAGATTTCATGATTACAAGGAAGGAATGCGCATCGCGCTGAATGCAATTGGCGCCAATAAATTGCGTTCCGTACTGACAACCCTTGGCATCGTCATCGGTATCGTGGTCGTGACGCTGATGGCCACGGTCATCGAAGGCCTTGGCACGGCGCTCGATAAAAGCATTTCCTCCCTCGGTACCGATGTGTATTACCTGAGCAAATGGGACTGGTTCGGCGGGGAATGGTGGAAAGCAAGAAATCGAAAGGATATTACGGTCCGGCAAGCAGAGCAGCTGCGTGACAGACTCAAGCTCGCCGAAGCCGTGGTCCCGGTGACGAACACCTGGCAGCGGACAATGAAATATCGTAATCGCTCGGTCAAAGGCAATGTCAACGGAACGGTCCCCGAATATGAAATCACTTCCGGTGTCGTGCCTGGGATTGGACGCTTTTTCAACGAGTATGAAGCCAACGCAGGCAGGCCAGTCTGTGTCATCGGCTTCGATGTTGCAAAAAATCTCTTCGAGCGCGAAGACCCCATCGGGAAAAGCATCAAGATCGGTAGCTACAATTACAGGGTCATAGGAGTCTTCGAGAAGGAAGGGGATTTTCTCGGGACGACCATGTTCAGTACGGACACGCAGGCGTTCATTCCGTTGGAAAATTTCCTCAAAGTCTTCGGCAGCAATCGCAGTATCGATATTCATGTCAAAATGCATGAGGGTGTCGACAAGGAAGAAGCAAAAGAGGAGATGATCGGGATATTCCGGAGCATCCGGGCCGTTCCTCCCGGTGAGGAACACGATTTCGGCGTCAACACGCAGGATTTTCTCAAGGAGGTTTTTGAGGGTGTCGTCGGTACCATCGGTGTTGTCGGCTTTCTTATCACCTCTCTGTCACTGCTTGTCGGTGGCGTCGGTATCATGAATATCATGTTTGTTTCCGTCAAGGAGCGTACCAAGGAAATAGGGACACGCAAGGCACTCGGTGCCAAGAGCCGCACCATTCTTCTGCAATTTCTCATCGAAGCAGCAACGATCTGTGTGATCGGCGGTATCATCGGCCTGGCTGTTTCCTTCCCACTGAGCCTGATTATCAATGAGGTGTTGCCATCGAGTATGCCACTCTGGGTCGTCGTGCTTTCTCTCTCGATCTCCATTGCTGTGGGACTGATCTCGGGCATCGTTCCCGCATACACCGCAGCACGTATGAATCCCGTAGACGCCCTGCGCTATGAATGACAACCGGCAGGCGATGCACTGTCTGCTCATTCCACCACCACGGCGTTCTCGTTTCTTCTCCGTTCCCGTTTCCTGTTCGCACGTTTCCGAATATGCATCATACAATGATACACAGGCGCTGCGATTGCGTGTCTCCCGCCCGCACATGCAGGGGAAGATGAGTCACGACAGAAATATTCTTCTTCGGTTTTTGCCCATATCTTCTTATACTACCAGCGCAATATTGGAGATGTATCGCAATGTATAACATCGCGAAGAAGATAAACACACATAATGGTTTCGAAGTTGAATTCTGTCTGAACTGCAACGACATGGACGATCTTGCGGTCAGAGCGGAGGCCGCGTATCTTGATCTCCTGCAGGAACGCTTCAGCAACTGCCGCGAGACAGGGAGATTTGACGGAGATTTCTGCTCACGCATATTTGTCGCCAAAGATGGTGTCGAGAATATCCCGTTCCTGACCGATGAGGATGAACTCTTGTAGATTGACGACATGAAACTCCTTATCGCCATCTGTCTCTCCACCATATTCTTCATGCAGCTTCATGCGCAGGAGGACATCCGCACACCGTCCAGCCGCTTGCTTTTTGCTCCTCTCATCGCGCATCATGTCGAGCCACGCGTGGGCTTCACTCGTCTTGTAGACGAGGACCGCCTGCAACTTGACATCGGTAATTCGATTGATCTCCTTGAGTTTGCCGGTCCTCTCGATACCGACCGTATCGCCGTCGGTGTGGATGTGTTCACATGGACATCACTGCGGCAGGAGGAGGCATTTCACTTCCCCGTCGATGCCGTTGATTATCTCTTCGGTATCAACACGACCTACAGACAGCGACTCGACGCGGGCACGGCGCTCTCGGCCCGGCTGCGCCTGAGCCATATCAGCGCGCATCTTGTAGACGGCAGTTACAGCAAGGAAACCGGAGCATGGCGTGACGGCCTGCTTCCGCGCGTCTACAGCCGGGAATTTCTCGATTTGATTCTCGCATGGGAGTATCGTGATCTTCTGCGACTGTATGCAGGCGGACAGTACATTTATCACATCGATCCTCCGGATCTCGGAAAATTCGGGTTGCAGGCAGGTGCGGAAACTGTCTGGCAGGAACCGCTGTGGGCTGCTGTCCATTTCTATGCTGCCTACGATTTTCGCTTGCTCGATACCGGTGCGCTGCGTGCCGCGCATGGAGTGCAGATCGGCGGCAAACTCGGCCCGTGGCGCGGCAAGGGCTTGCGGTTTTTCCTCGAATTGTATCACGGTCCCAGCCAGCATGGCGAATACTTCGATTTCATATGGTCGTATTGGGGATACGGCATGAATATCGATTTCTGAGAAATCATCCGTTTCTGCAGTGACTCTGTCATCTCAGTCCTGCGCGTTGTCGGATTGATGCCCAAACGCAAGAAAGAGAAAGGTCCGCCACTGTCATACCGTTCAACCATAGCAGAAAAGATGCGTTATCGTCTGCATTCCGTTGCACCACGGCTCTATCCGGGGGCCCAATGCAGATTATCAGGACGCGATGCCGTCGCGCTCACCATCGATGACGGTCCTTCCGAAACCACACGCGATCTGCTTTCGATACTCGAAAGTGAATCTCTCACTGCGACGTTTTTTCTCAGTGGAGCGGCAGTCGAGGTACATCCGGATCTCCCGGGTGTGATATTGGAGCAGGGAAATGCAGTTGCATCGCATGGCTTCGCGCACGCATCGATGCTCCGGAAGTCGCGGAAGGGCGTACAGGAGGATATCGCACGCAGTCTCTCTGTCATCGAGAAGACTTCAGGACAACGACCGACGTTGTACCGGCCCCCGTACGGAAGACTGCATCCCCTGCACTACGGGCTGCCACGGGCGCAAGGCTGCAGGCTTGTGCTATGGAACGTATTTATCGGTGATTACGATCACCGCATCGATGTTCCGGAATTGCACAGACGTTTGGCGACCGTCCGGGGAGGGGATATCCTCGTGCTGCATGATCAGGCAGCTTCATTTGATCGTACCAGCGCCTGTCTGCGCCTGCTTGCCGGAATGCTGCGAATTCGTGACCTTCAAACAATGACTTTGTGAAAGGAAGAATACAACCGTGCTGACGACGTTGCTGTTTATACTACTTGCACTGTATTTCATAAAAATACTCCTGTTCTATACAGGTGCGCGCCGGGCGGATGCCGCGCCGACGGTGTTACATACACCGAGTGTATCGGTGCTGGTTGCCGCGCGCAACGAGGAGGATAATCTTGATCGCTGTCTCGCCAGCCTGGCGCAACTGCATTATCGTGGTGCACTGGAAATCATCGTGATCGACGATCAGTCCACCGACCGCACACCTGAAATCCTCGATGCCTGGAAAGAGCGCATCCCTCTGCTCAAGGTCCTGCGTACCGAAGGGCAGGTGTATGAATTACGCGGCAAGGCCAATGCCATTGCACAGGCGATTGACCGAAGTACCGGGGAAATCATCATGACAACCGATGCCGATTGCGCGGTGCCACCCGATTGGGTAGAGGAAACCGTCGTCCGGTATGACGAACAAACCGGTTGTGTCTGTGGACACACCTTCATTCAAGACGACTCGGTGTTTTCCGCTATGCAGGCCCTTGACTGGGCATATCTGCTTACGATTGCCTCCGCCGGTGTGGGGTGGGGCTTCGCCCTCAGTGCCGTTGGCAACAATATGTCTTTCCGGAGAAAGGCGTATCATGACGTGGGTGGGTACCAGGGGGTCGGCTTCAGTGTGACAGAGGATTTCGCCCTGTTCAAGGCTATTGCATATAAATCAGACTGGGTGGTGCGTTATCCACTCAACCCCGCTACACTGGTCGTCAGCGCTCCATGTGCGACAGCAGTCGACCTGTTTCGACAGAAACGCCGTTGGGGGAGAGGCGGGCTGGACATTCATCCGATCGGGTTTGCCATCATGAGCATTGGCTTTCTGATGAATGCCGCGATTCTCGCTTTTCCGTTTTTCGGTCTGCCGCTTCTGAGCTGGGGTGTCGCTTTGCTGGGAAAAAGTATCGGGGACGTCGTGCTTCTCAGTGTGCCACTGTCAAAATTTCGTCGTATGCATCTGTTCAAATATTTTTTTATATTTGAGTTCTATTATCTGCTGTATGTAACACTTCTTCCATTTGCCGTCGTCTTCGGAGGACGCGTTGTCTGGAAGGGACGGAAACTCTGATTCCACGGAAGTGGATACTGCACGCAGCGTCCATACACAAGCCCGTACTATGCACACAAACACCGGAGAATGAAGATGAAAGCGATGATGATCAGCCTGTTCCTGGTAATTCTTGCGTTTCACTCCGCGGTGGCACAGATCGATGAACCGCTGACGTTGCAATGCACGCATCCGCAGACCGCAGCAGCCGAAGTACGTGCCGTCTTCGATGAAAATCCGATGCGGCTGACCGTGACGCCGGTCAACGAACTCGGAGAACATATCCCGGAACTGACGACAGCCGATTTTCGCATTAACAAGGGAAAAAAGGAAGCGGAATTATTGAGCGTGACTGAACGCACCGCGTTGGAAAATACCGTCATGCGGGTGGTGTTCATGGTGGACAACAGCCAGTCGATGAGTCCGTACCTGCGGCAACTGCGCAACACGCTTGAGAAGACGATTACATCGCTTTCGCCTGCCGTGCGCGTTTCCATCATATTCTTTCGCGATGGCAGCACAGGCATGGCCCCGTTCGAATACAACGGTGAGACCTTGCCGTTGATACGGCTTCCATATACCTACGACAAGGCGCGTGCGGCTGATTACACCTCGAAAATGCTCGTCGAACGCAATCTCAGTCGCAATACCTACCTCTACGACGGCGTGTACGCCACATCGCAGCAGATCGCAGCCGACACGGGAAGCGTCGACCGCAGCTTCGCGATCGTTTTCAGTGACGGGGAGGACCTTGGCAGCAACGTCCAGGCAGAAGGCGCATTACGCGCAGAAAAATATGGCACGGTGTTTTTCACTATTGACTATCTGACAAAAGCGAATGATTTCCTCATTCGTCTCGCGGACCAGACGGGGGGGGAACATTTTCGCGCCACAAACACCGAGGAGCTCGAGTCGATATTCGAGGCTATCAGTGAGAAAATCGTCGCCAAAGGATACGACGTCACGTATCGCTTCAAATCGCCTCCCTCGGTTGCACTCACCGCCTCGACACATTCCCTGCTGATGGAGGAGGAGATTGTTCGGGAAACCTTTCCCCTGCTCAACTATGTGTTCTTCGGGGAAGCCTCCGCTGTCATCCCGGATCGCTATGCGCGTATAGCACCGATGAATATAGCCGATTTTGACGAGAGCGCGATCGAGGGAGACGCGCTGGATTTCTATTATAACGCACTGAACATCATTGGGAGCAGGCTGCGCACGCAACCGGATATGTCCGTGACCATTCACGGGTATGTCAGCAATACAGGGAGCGAACGACGTAACAACAGACTCGCCAGTGATCGTGCTGAAACAGTGCGCGACTATCTGCGCACCGTCTGGGGTATTGAAGAAGCACGGCTCGGCATCGACACGGGGACATTACCCCCGCTCCCATCTTCTTCCAAAGACACGCTGGGACAGGCAGAAAACCGGCGCGTTGAAATCACATCGGAACATCCGGACTTGCTGCGTCCGGTCACCTTCGTTCGTCGCATCGCCGGGATCACGCCGGATCGCATCCGCTTTATTCCGACCATTGAAGCGGAGGAAGGACTCGCTTCCTGGGTGCTTACGATTGAACAACAGGGGCGCGTATTCGACCGGCGCGAAGGTGCACGGGCGGAAAGCAGCCTTACCTGGAATTGGAAAAATCTCGCCGGGGAACTGCCGGCCGCGAGCGGTGATATGGTCTGTCGCATGCTCGTACACGATCAGGCCGGGGATACCGATCTGAGCAACCCGATCACCATTGGCGTCCGTGAAGTAAAAAGCGAACGACGGCAAAGTGTTTCCGTTACCGAAGGTGGCATTACCATTGAAAAAATCTCCCTGATATTATTTCCGTTCGATGTCGCCAAGCCTGGTGAGCGGAATGAACAAATCATGAACGAACATGTGTACCCCCGTATCACTCCCGGATCCCGGATTTCCGTCAACGGATATACCGACATCATCGGAAGCGAAGAGTACAATCTCAAACTCTCTCAGCAGCGAGCCGAGGCTGTACGGGAAATCATCCTGGAACGTTTGGGGGAGGAAGCAAGCGAGCGCGTCACGGCGATTGGACACGGGAAGATGACACCGATCTTTTCCAATGATATTCCCGAAGGACGCTTTTATAACCGGACGGTCAATCTTATTATTGAGCGCTGGGCGGAATAATTCAGAGAAACAGCAATCTGTGTTCGGCAGGAAACGGACTACAGGCCTCCTCGAGCCGGGGGAGCACGTCGTTTCCATAGCGATTGAGGTATGTGACGATGTTCAGTTGCCGCTCCTGCAGTTTACCTTCAGGAGAAAGATACACGAGTAATTTTTCGATCTGTCGCGTCAGTACTTCGTCATTTCTCTGACGGTGTTGAAAGACTTTCTCTTCAAACATCGCCAGACTGCGGCGGATGTTCTGTATTGTCGATTCGGCCGGACCTGAAAGATTGGCATGTTCTGCGACAGCAAGATCAGGGAGTTCTTCGAGCAACCCGAAAATGCGCTCGTTGTAGGCGGCGACATCGAAGTTTGTGCCCGGTTGATCACTTTTTCTGGCCAACCGCCATGCCGCTTCAATGTCGAGAAACATGGCGGAATAGGGGAGTTCGAATTTTCTGAAGACCTTCTCAACCTTGCTTTCGATAATTGTCAGTCCGGCACGCGGAAAAATGACCGGCATCGGAACCTGAAAATGGTCATAGGCAGGCTGTAATTGTGCAAAATAGGAGATTTCCGAAGGTCCTGCCACATAGGCGGCGGTCGGAAGCAGAAAGTCCTGCATGATTGGACGCAGCAATACGTTGGGACTGAATCGCTCGGGTTCTGCGGTGGCCAGTTCCAGAAGTTCCTCCCGGGTAAAGCGACGGCGCGTGCCTTTGAGGAAGAAGCCACCTTCATTCGGTTCTATTGGATAGCGGTTGCCCTTGTGCAGCAGAAACAGATTCACTGCCCGTGGTTTGATCTGCGCGTGATATCCTTCCTCGAGCTCCGCGCTGCGCTTGATGACCTCCTCGCCCGTCGTCGGGTGCGTTTCGAGTTCCTGCATCAACACCGGAGTGACGAGCTGCTTGATGGCCGGATCGGAAGGATCGATGAAGATAAGGCCCGCATCCGGAAAGAGTGTGTTGAGATATCGGGCAAAGGCGCGTTGCAGGCTTTCGCCCTCGGTGTAGCAGTTGCGCAGGTCCCGGAACACATCCTCCGAAAAATCTGTCTCCGGCAGGCTACTGCGAAAAGCTTCGATGACATCAGTGATCTCTGTCTCGATGGGACGCTGCGAAACAGGGCGCAGATCCCGTGGCGCGTCTGCATCCGGTTCGGCGTAGCGGACCTGGATAAAATCATTCTCCGCCGAAAGACCCCCCGCATTGTTGATTTCCGCAAAATCGTGATCCTCGCTTTCCAGCCAGAACAGCGGGACAAAGGAATAGGCGGGAAACTGTTCGGAGAGCCAGCGGGAAAGCCGTACCGCCGTCAACGCCTTGTACAGTGTGTACATGGGACCGCCGAACAGACCGACTTGTTGTCCTGTGACCACGGCGAACGTTGTCGGGGATTGAAGGCGTTCGAGATGCTTGAATGTGGCTTCGCCTGCGAAAAACGTCTTGTTCTGTGCGACGAGTGCAGAATAGAGAGGCTCGCGCAGAATATTGCGACGTTCGAGACATTGCAGATGTGTTTCGAAAGCCATCAGATCGGAAAAATGACCCATGAAAAAACGACGCGCTTCCGGATTGTTCTCGACATAGTCAACGAACAGTCGGGGTGCGGATGGCATTGCGGAAAAGGGAAGAGTAATCATGATTCACTGTTATTGCATGTAAGTCTGAATATACGAGTGACGGATGCCAGAGGCAAGAAAATATCATCGATGATTTTGTGGCGATGCGCTCCGGCATCAATTGTAGTTTTCTTGCAGATTTGCTAGCTTGGCACGGCATTGTGTTTCCCTGTGCATTCTCATGGCTTCCATGCCCCGAAGAGAGCAGGATTACATGATTGCCGGGGAAACCCCTTGCCCAAAACCATTGTTCTTACTTCAGGCACAGGCCACTCTGGCCATGCCCAGAACACGGTTCAATTTCATTTTATATAAAGGAAGCTGTCATGGCTATCTTCATCACTGACGAGTGCATTAATTGTGGGGCCTGCGAGCCGGAATGCCCGAATACCGCCATTTATGAGGGCGGGGCGGACTGGGAACTCGCCGGCAAGACCTACGGCGAAGGTGACACCGCTCCTTCAGGCGCCGATGGCTTCTGGTCCGCGGACTTTTTTTATATCGTCCCCGATAAATGCACCGAATGCGAGACCTTCCATGACGAGCCACAATGCGCGGCTGTCTGTCCGGTAGACTGTTGTCTGCCGGATGCGAAGCATGTGGAGAGCAAAGAAGAGTTAGTAGAAAAAGTCAAGTACCTCGATGAAATAGCACGCTGAGCTATGGAATTTGGCTCCTGGAAGGTCAATCTGCTCGAAACAGGGCGCTTCAAGCTCGACGGTGGCGCCATGTTCGGTGTCATTCCCAAACCACTCTGGCACAGAGCGAACCCCGCCGATGAGCGTAATCGCATTGATATGACAATGCGCGCGCTGTGTCTGCGGCGCGCAGACCGCGTCATACTCGTGGATACCGGTGTGGGTCATAAGGAAAGCGGGAAATTTCGGGACATATTTGCCATCGACTTCTCCGTAGTGTCACTCGAAACCGGACTCGCCACGCTCGGCATAACCGCGGAAGAGGTGACGGATGTGATACTGACGCACCTGCACTTCGATCATGTCGGTGGCTGTGTCCGGAATGATGGTGGTGCACTGAGCGCGATGTTTCCCAATGCAACGCATTATGTCCAGCGCCGTCAATGGGAATGGGCAATGACGCAGTCCGAACGCGATCGTGCGAGTTTTATCGCCGACAATTATCTTCCGCTGCGGGAAGCAGGAATCCTGCAACTGCTCGACGGCGAGGAGAAGATCTTCGAGGAGATGGAGTTGCATATCGTTGACGGACACACGTTCGGACAGCAGCTCGTCCGCGTGCGGGACGGTGATGTTTCGCTGCTCTATGCAGCGGACCTCATCCCCATGAGTGCACATCTGCCCGGCCCGTGGATCATGGGCTACGATCTTCAGCCCCTGGTGACGCTGCAGGAGAAACATGATCTGCTCACGCGGGCGGTGGGAGACGGGGACATTCTGATGTTCGAGCATGACCCGATTGTCGAAGCGGCCACTGTTGAACGGTCTGAAAAGGGATTTCGACTTGCGCACCATGGAACGCTTGATGATGTCTATTCGCAACACGTACGTTCCGGGTAAGCGATGACCGATTTCGTGAAAGTCACCACTCTCGACACCTTGCGCGAAGGGAAAGGACGTGCCTTCACCGTCGAGGGTCGTGAATTGGCCCTGTTTTTAATCGCAGGTGTGGTCTATGCCATTGAAAACCTGTGTCCTCACCAACACATCCCCGTGCTTGCTGAGGGGGAATTGTGCGATACGTTGCTCACTTGTCCGATGCACGGTTGGCGTTTTGATCTCGCCACCGGTCGGGCAGTTGATGCTTCAGGCAGGGTAACCGCATACGATGTTCGCATCGAAGGGAAGGATGTTCTGATCGCGCTTCCCGACCAGGAGACGCAGCAATGGTGGTAGGCAGACAATGAGAATTACCGATACGATCAAAGAGCAGGCCCTTGCACTGGGATTCACGCATGTCGGCATCGCTCCTGCTGGCGCTCTGACCAAAGAAGCCGGGCGGCTGGACACATGGCTGCGCCTTGGGTACCATGCCGGCATGGACTGGATGCAGCGAGCACCGGAACGCCGCTCCGATCCTCGCCTTGTGCTCGATGGTGCCCGCAGTGTGATCAGTGTCGCAATGAATTATTATTCTCCTCAACAGCATTCGAACGATGATTCCACGGCCCGTATATCACGCTATGCCTGGGGGGATGACTATCATGATGTCCTCGGTGCGCGACTCAAGCAGCTGGAGGAATTTATCGTGGAGCATTTCCCCGAGGCGCGCACGCGTCGGTATGTCGATACCGGTCCTGTGATGGACAAGGCCTGGGCGGTGCGTGCGGGAATAGGCTGGCTCGGAAAAAACGGCAATGTCATTACCCGGGATTATGGTTCCTGGGTGTTTCTTGGTGAAATTCTCACGACGTTGGAGCTCGAGTATGACACGCCGATGGAGGATTTCTGCGGGAGTTGCGTACGCTGCCTCGATGCATGCCCCACGCAGGCGATCGTACGTCCCTATGTCGTGGATTCCAACGCATGCATTTCATATCTTACCATCGAACAGCGCGGCGGGCATGACGAAGCGGTTGCTGAAATGGACTTCGAACAATGGGTGTTCGGATGTGATACCTGTCAGGATGTTTGTCCATGGAATTCATTCGCCCAGTCAACACTGGAAAGTTCCTACGCGCCCCGGCCATTCAATATCTCTCCCGGGATCGAGGAACTCGCCGGGCTCTCCGATGAAGAGTTCAGAACCCGGTTTCGGAAGAGCCCTGTCAAACGCAGCAAGCCCGAAGGACTTCGGCGCAATGCGCGAACCCTTTTGAAGCAAAAGGAATCAAATAGTGATTGGAACCGCTGAAACACAAGAACATCGGAAGGATTATGGAACATCGTAAAGTCATTATCATCGGATCGGGTCCTGCGGGACTTACCGCTGCGCTGTACACTGCGCGGGCAAATCTCATGCCCCTGATTTTCGAGGGGAATCAGCCTGGTGGTCAGTTGACCATCACGACCGAAGTGGAGAATTATCCGGGTTTCCCTGAAGGGATACAGGGTCCCGCATTGATGGATGAAATGCGCAAGCAGGCACAGCGTTTTGGCACGGAATCCAGGTTCGAGCATGTCACGGCTGTGGATTTCTCCCGGCGTCCGTTCAAAGTTATGGTCGGAGAAACCACCTACACCGCAGACGCCGTCATTGTTTCTACCGGAGCCAGCGCGAAGCTCCTCGGAATTGAAACTGAAAAGGAGTACATGGGATACGGTGTCTCTGCGTGCGCGACCTGTGACGGATTTTTCTTTCGTGACCAGGAAGTAGCCGTTGTCGGTGGTGGTGATACTGCCATGGAAGAGGCCTTGTATCTGACGAAGTTCGCGAAAAAGGTGACGGTCATTCACCGGCGTGGTGAATTGCGTGCTTCGAAAATCATGCAGGAACGTGCCATGAACAGCGAGAAAATCGCTTTCAGGTGGAACAGTACTGTCGAAGAGATCAAAGGTGTCGAGGAAAACGGTGCGAAAAAGCTGACACATCTGATTCTCAAGGATACGCTGAGCGGCACACTGGAGGAATTCCCCATCGACGGATTATTCATGGGTATCGGGCACCGGCCGAACACAGACCTGTTTGTCGATGTGCTCGATCTTGATGAAAACGGCTACGTGATTCCAAAGGGAGAAGGTACGTACACAAATATCGAAGGTGTTTTCGCCTGTGGTGACGTTCAGGATCATGTGTATCGTCAGGCGGTGACTGCAGCGGGGAGTGGCTGTATGGCCGCCATAGACGCGGAACGCTGGCTTGCAGTTCAGGGTATCGAGTAACCCGACTCTCGTACTGACATCATCAAAACGCTCCCCGGAAAAAGGGAGCGTTTTCTTTATATTTATCCTCTCATCCGTTACCTCATCCAGTTCAACACCTTTTCAGCAGATCCGGATACCCGTGCTCTCCAGCGTACCCGGAGAGGGCAACAGCGTGGCCTTCGTGAATTTTCTCCGCTTATTTGGATTTAAAATCTGAAAGAACGCTGTACTTTGCTTGCTTTCCCGGGTTAAGTGTGATTAGTATTTATCTGAACGAATATAAAGATAATATGCCCGCATAAATAATAAAAACAAAAATTAATGAATGTAAATGGAGAGAGAAAGCGCTAATGATGGTGAATTAGCGCCAGATGGATATACGAGTTTAAGCTTACTTGGTGATGCTGGTATCAGCACACATTGAGGAGAAATTTTTCATCGGAATTCTAGCCGACATCATCGAAATTCTTCGAACCCTTCAAATACAACACTATATTAAGGAAGTAAATGACCTGAAAGATTAAAAATACGACAGATAGCAAAGAAAGCTTGCCTAAATCCTGAAACCGCACTATATTGGAATAAACCCTCCTATTAAGATAGAATGGGGGCAATACAGATCACGTATATCCATAATTGTCTTTCACTCGCAATTATAACAAGCAGGAGAAAACGAATGAAGTATGTTGATCGTATACTGAGTGCGGTTTTATCTGTACTCCTCCTTTGTACTTATCATCAGCTCACATTGGCACAAGTGAGCAGTACAACCTCAGGATCATGGAATAATGGTTCTACATGGAATTCATCAATGACACCCCAAGTTGGTGACGATGTGATCATTTCTTCAGGAACAACTGTTACTGTAGATCTTTCGAATACATCTGTCCTTAAGTCTGTAGTAGTAGAATCGAACGCTGAACTTGTCATTACCACAAATGGGTATATTGTAATTGGAGTTGCTGGCTGGGGCAGATCATTAACCGTTCATGGCGTGCTAACATTGCAAAATGGGGGAGCTATAACAGTTAATGGGGCTTGGATGCATTTTTATGGCACAGTAAATATGAAT
>JAGTUW010000239.1 GCA_018224345.1 Bacteroidota bacterium | reverse complement strand
TGACGTCGCGACGGATCAGGTCGTCGTCACTGAGACGGAAGCCGACATGGGTGGCGAGCTGCCCGGCATCGATGGCCTCGTAGTATGCGGGCAGCGTCTTGACGTTCTGTGCGTACATGCGGTCGAACTGTCCGATACTGGTGATGCCGAAGCCGTAGAGATCCGTTCCCGCATGCGTTGTATAGCCCTGGAAATTGCGGTAGAGGGACTTGTTGCTCTGCGCAACCGCGAGTTCGTTCCCGGGTTTGGCGAAGTGATCCATGCCGACGTAACGGTATCCCGCTGCATTGAGCATCTCTATCGTGCGCACGGTGATGCGCAATTTTTCCTCCGGTGTGGGAAGATCTTCGGTGCGGATCAAGGCCATGTGCTTTTTCAGCCACGGCACATGCGCGTAATTGAATACGGCGATACGATCTGGATCGATATCAATGATGCGTTCGAGCGTCTCTTCGAAACTCTCGACACTCTGATGCGGGAGGCCGTAGATAAGGTCAAGGTTGATGCTTTCGAAGCCGAGATCGCGGGCCCAGTCCAGCACCTCGCGCGTCATTTCCTCGGGTTGGATGCGGTTGACTGCCTGCTGCACCTTCGGATTGAAATCCTGCACGCCCATGGAGATCCGGTTGAAGCCGCCTTCCTTGAGCGCGACGAGATGGTCGCGTGTCATTTCCCGCGGATCGATTTCCACACCCGCTTCGATATTTGCGGAGAAGGGAAAAAGCTTCGCGGTGTGCAGGGCCAGATCGCGGATTTCGTCGGGATGCAGATAGGTCGGGGTGCCACCGCCCCAGGCGATCTGAACCACTTGACGATCGTCGCGAATCAGCGGCCGGATCAGGTCCAGTTCCTTCTTCACATAGTCCACATACGCATTGATTTTTTTCCTGTCACGCGTGACCATCATGTTGCAACCGCAGAAATAACACAGCGTGTCGCAGAACGGAATATGGAAATACAGTGACAGCGGCGGAGGCGCTTCGGCTGCGTTGGTACGGCGGATTTCATCGAGATAATCGGCCGTGGTGAATTCCGGCGAGAATACCGGTGCGGTGGGATAGCTGGTGTAGCGTGGACCCGGCCGGGAGTACTTTTTCAGCAGCCCGGTATCGATATGTGCAAATTGGTGAATGGCCGTGCTCATGATATTCCTTTCTTTCCGGCGTCGTTTCTATTCCTGTTCCTTCTCACGGAGTTCGACCGATATTTCCTTGACTGCCTCGATCATCGCCTGTGCGTGCGGGACGGGGACGGTAGGCAGAATGCCATGACCGAGATTGAAAATATGTCCGGGGTGATTCCCGAAATATTCGAGTATGCGGCGCACTTCGTTGCGGATGTTTTCCGGAGAGGAATACAATGCAACGGGATCGAGATTGCCCTGCAGCGCCACGTGATTGCCCACGGCGGCGCGCACTTCGCCGATGTCGACGGTCCAGTCCAGTCCCAACACATCGGCGCCACAGTCTGCGAGTTCGGGCAGCGCAGAATTTGCGCCTTTCGCGAACACGATGACCGGCACGTCGCTGTTTGTTTTCACATGGTCGACGATACGCATGATGTAGGGCAGGGAGAATTCGAGAAAGGCATCTTTTGTCAGGATTCCTGCCCAGGTATCGAAAATCTGTACGATGTCTGCGCCGGCGCGTGTCTGCTCGACGAGATAGCGGCCGACGACCTGCGCAAGTTTTTCAAGCAGTGCGTGCAGGGTCTCGGGAGCATCGTACATCATGGTTTTTATGGTTTCGAAATTCTTCGATCCCGCGCCTTCCACCGCGTAGGAGGCCAGGGTCCAGGGAGCGCCTGCGAAACCGATAAGCGGGACGCGCCCGGCGAGCCGGGACCTGGTCAGCGACAGCGCATCATAGACATAGCGCAGTCGGTCGACGGCGCCCTCCGTGTCCAGGGCTGCGATGCTTTCGGCCGTTCGCAGCGGCGAAGGGAAACGCGGTCCGCCTTTCCCCTCCTCGACCAGCAGTTCCATGCCCATTGCCTCGGGCACGACGAGAATGTCGGAGAAAATGATGGCCGCGTCCACGCCGACGATGTCGACAGGCTGAATGGTGACCTCGGCGGCGAGTTCCGGCGTGCGGCAGAGTGTGAGAAAGTCCGTGTTTGCGCGTACCGCACGGTACTCGGGAAGGTAGCGTCCCGCCTGACGCATCATCCATACCGGTGTGCGTTCGGTGGACTCGCGTCTGGCAGCGCGCAGGAGGAGGTCATTCTGTAATGTCGTCATGCTGTTCCGTGATTATGAGTTTGTATCCGTTGTTGCATCGGCCGTCATGCTGGGTGCCGATGATGGTCTGCGCCTGGCGCTGATCATGCAGCGGTATCGTCGCTGTAGCGGCCCTGATGCCATGCGACAATGGCGTCGGCCAGCGCGGCGGCATGTTGTTCCCGCGGTATGATGCGCACGCGCAAGTCATGCGTTGCGGCTTCCGCTCCTGTTGTATCGCCGATCACGGCCACGATAGCCGTGTGTCGCTGCGTTTCCGGCAGCAGCTCGGCGTAGTGTCGCACAGCGGACGGAGAAAAAAACGCGACGCAGTCGTACGTCTGCAGGTCCGTGTGCTCGGCGAGTCGCCGCGCATTCTCATCGTCGGGCGGCAGGGTCCGGTACACGACGAGCTGCTGGATCTCACCGCCACGGGCACGGATGCCGTCGGCGACTTCCTCACGTGCGATGTCCGAGCAGGGCTGGAGAAAGCGGCGGTCACGCACATCGGGTAATTC
>JAGTUW010000238.1 GCA_018224345.1 Bacteroidota bacterium | reverse complement strand
TAGTCTTGGCTGCTTTCAGAATAGGACTCGGCTATGATGTGCACAAACTGGCGGCGGGTGAAACACTCGTGCTTGGAGGAGTCAGCATCGACGCGCCATTCGGTACTGTCGCACATTCCGACGGCGACGTGCTGTTGCATGCGATCTGTGATGCATTGCTCGGTGCTGCAGCACTTGGTGATATCGGCGAACATTTCCCCGATACGGATCCCGCCTATCATCAGGCCTCGAGTCTCGATCTGCTCCGGCAATGCATCCGCCTTCTGAACGAGCATGATTATTCCGTAATCAACATAGATGCCACGCTGATTCTGGAGAAACCGAAAATACTGCCCTACAAGAAGGACATGTGCAGTCATATCGCCAGCGCTTCCTCTATTGAACCCGATGCCGTCTCGATCAAAGCGACCACGGCGGAACGCATGGGTTTCGTCGGACGGGGAGAAGGTGTCGAAGCGCATGCCGTTGTCCTGATCACCCGGGAGGCATGAGCTTTATTCATGCTCGAACAAACAGTCTCATATCTCTCGCAGGTGGATACCGTCTGGATCTATGTCGCCGTGTTCGGTATCGCATACATTGAAAATATCTTTCCGCCGTTTCCGAGTGATGTCATTGTCGTCTTTGCCGGGTATCTGATTGCCATCGGTACAGGAAGCGTGATTCTCACGCTCTTGCTCGCCACGTCGGGCAGTGCGCTCGGCTTTATGAGCATGTACTGGATCGGAGATCAATTCGGCGATCGTGTGCTCGAGACCGGAAAAATCCGTTTCGTCTCCCTGGATCTTGTGCGGCGTGTGCAACGCTGGTTCCGGCGCTATGGATATTGGGTGGTGATCGCCAATCGCTTCCTGGCCGGGACGCGCGCGGTCATCAGTTTCGTTACAGGCATGGCGGAAATGAATCTGATGAAGACCACGCTGTTATCTGCTCTGAGCGCACTGGTCTGGAACAGCATACTGCTGTATCTCGGCTTTGTCGTCGGTGACAACTGGCGTGTAATAGGCGAATATCTGGACGCATACAGCATTATCGTCACGATACTCGTCCTGCTGGCTCTGGCTGTCTGGGGAATCGTCACATGGTGGAGGAAGAAATATGGACAATTATAATAGATAATACATGTGTTATTCAAAGGTAAGTTGTATTGATTGAATGGCTATACAGTATTGACCTCATGTTATTTCGATGGGGTAATGAGGCGCTGGCGAATCCTGTCGGTGACTGGTTTTTCGTTTTCATTACAGAAGTGAAGAATTTTTACGTCGTCTATGCGGTTGTTCTCATCGGTTTGATGTGGTTCGGAAAAAAGCGTGCTGTCATTGCGGTATTGTTACTGATTCTCGTTATCACATTGAGTGATCAGATCAGCAGTTTCGTTGTAAAACCATATTTTGACAGATTGCGTCCCTGTCACGTTCTTGAGAACGTCCGTCTGCTCGTCGGCTGCGGAGGAGGAAAGTCTTTCACAAGCTCCCATGCGACGAACAATTTCGCCATGGCCGTACTGATGAGCCATTTTTATCCGAAGGCACGCTGGTATCTGCTCGTGTGGGCTTCATTGGTGGCTTTTTCACGTGTCTACACCGGAGTGCATTATCCGTCGGACATTCTCGGCGGGGCCATTCTCGGGAGTATCATCGCGATTGTTGTCATACTCGCCTATGAGCGGGGGACCGTCGCATGGAAGAGGATCAGAGGCGCAGATAAGCAGTCGGAATTGAAACGATCGTCATGAATGATATGCAACAATCAGTTTCCGGAAAGAGCAAACACATGTCTGCAGAATCAACAGCCGATCACGGCACCTTCGGAGGGAGGGGACGCACGACGTACGAGATTGTTCCCAGGGCAATGGATTCTCTCGTCGGGAAAAAACAGCGCATCATTCTTGCCTTGGCTTCCGGAACGTTGTTCGCTCTGGCCTTTCCTCCGGTGCCCACGGGAATGACGGCCTTTGCTGCTCTGCTTCCGCTTTTATTTCTGATTGAGGGATTACCCGACTGGCGGGCCGTGTTCCGCTGGAGTTATCTGACCTTTCTCATCGCCAACATCGGGACCATCTGGTGGGTGAGCGGTTGGTGGGGTGATGATCACTGGCTCAAGGTAGCGGGGGTCGCCGTCAATCTCATTCATCCGTTGCTGTTTACCATTCCCGCAATCGCGTATTTCTTTCTTCGCAGACGGATGGGAGCGACGTTCAGCATTGTCAGTTTTCCGTTACTCTGGACCACCTGGGAATGGTTGATGCATCTGCCCGAACTCTCCTTCCCCTGGCTTCTGCTTGCCAACACGCAGACCTACGATATCATGAGCATACAGTTCATCACGGCGACCGGTGCGTTCGGTATCAGCTTCTGGATCGCTTCGATCAATGCGCTGTTGTTTCACATGCTGCGGCGATGGTTGTCGGATGATCGTCGCTTGCGGTTCCGGCCGTATCTGCCCGGGGTGACGGTATTTCTGCTGCTCCTGCTCCTGCCGCGTCTTCATGGAATGCTTGTCATGAATGACACGGAGCAGACACGGCCGCATCTGCGTATCGCTGTGCTCCAACCGGATGTTGATCCATACGACAAATGGGGAAAAGGGGAAACACCGATGGGGAAGCTGCGGCATTTGATCGCACTGTATGACTCCGTTGCCGCGTTTCGTCCCGATCTCGCCCTGTTGCCTGAAACAGCAATTCCCTTTCGTCTCCTCCAGGCCTCCTGGCACGAGGAATATTCCTGGTTGCGGACGCATCTCGACAGTGTCGGTATTCCCCTGTTGAGCGGCTTTCCGCACACGGTCTATTATGATGACGAACAGACAGCGCCCACAAGTGCGCGTCGCATCAAGGACACCGATATCCGTTACCAGGACTTCAATGCGGCGTTACTGTTGCAGCCCGGTGAGCGAATGCCGCAGATCTACCGGAAGTCCAGACTCACTCCGCTGAGCGAACGTATTCCCTATCTCGACGCACTGCCATTCCTGCAGGATGCACTTACCTGGGGTGTCGGGATCAGCAACTGGGGATTGGGGAATGATACGACGGTGTTCTCTCTCCGGCAGGATAACGGGGAAGCGGGAATATGGGCGATGATCTGCTATGAAACCCTGTATCCATCTTTCGTCGCGGGGTTCTCGCGTCGCGGCGCCAATGTCTTCGGCGTCATCACCAACGACGGGTGGTTCGGACGCTCGTCCGGACCCTATCAGCTCATGCAGTACACTGTATTGCGTGCCATAGAGAATCGGCGTGCCGTCGCCCGCTGCGCGAACAACGGCATCAGCTGCTTCATCGATCCTTACGGCCGGGTGTATGACAGAACAACCCTCTATACACGCACCGCGATTGTCAGGGACCTTCCGCTACGGAGTGATATAACGTTTTATGCACGATACGGTGACTGGCTGCCCATGGCGATCAGCGTACTGACGGGATTCATCTTTCTTTTCGCTTTCATATCAGGCAGGTACAAAACATGAAATCAGCAACAGTGGATCTGCGCAGTGACACCGTGACCATGCCAACAGAGACGATGAAACGGGCCATGTGCGTGGCCCCGCTCGGTGACGATGTGTACGGGGAGGATCCGACGGTCAACGCCTTGCAGGATGACATGGCCCGCCTTTTCGGAAAGGAGGCCGGATTGTTTGTTCCCACCGGCGTGATGAGCAATCAGCTCGCGATCAAATCCTGGACACGCCCGGGCGACGAAGTCATCGTCGAACGCGAATCACACATCTTCAACTACGAAACTGCAGCTCCCGCGATGATGTCCGC
>JAGTUW010000237.1 GCA_018224345.1 Bacteroidota bacterium | reverse complement strand
TGTTCGTTGTATACGGAAGCAAGCAGTTCATCGTAACTGTAGCCGAAGCGCTCGAAGTCCTCGCGGGGCAGGTAGATACGGCCAATGTCAGCGTCTGTTTTCACGTCACGCACGATATTGGTGAGTTGCAGCGCAAAACCGAGATTGACTGCATACTCCCGCGTCTGTTCGTGTTTGTACCCGAAGATTTCGCTGCACATCAGACCGACGGTGGAAGCGACATTGTAGCAATAGTCATATAGCTCGTCGAACGTCTCATAGCGGGTGCGCTCAAGATCCATACGCATGCCGCGAATCAGATCGAAGAAATGTACGGCGGGAATGTTGAAGCGTGTTGCAATGACATTGAGTCTGTTGAGCAGCGGATGACTGCTTTCATTGCGCAGTCCCTTCTCAAGCTCTTCACCCCAGCGCTGCAACCGCGCCGATTTGCCATCAGGGTCGCCATCTTCGTCGACGATGTCGTCGGTGCAGCGGCAGAAGGCATAGACGGTGTGAATCGCATCGCGCTTCTCCTCGGGCAACATCGCAAAAGAGACCATAAAGTTGGTTTTGCTCTTTCGCGTAATGTCGGCGGCTATATCATAATCCTGCATGTCCACTTCCTTTCAACACAGCACCGGAAAAGGTCGCAAGCATATCGGCAAACGACAGCGTGGGACGTGAGCGCAGTACATTATAACGTTGTTTTTCTATTTTTTCAAGAATACGCAGCCCCCCTCTGTGAATTGCCGACAATTCCAGCCGCAGACGGTACGGCACAAGCGGCGGCAGTGCGGCTGCTGCCCTGAAAAAATCCCGGCTGCGCTCGACCTGGAATGCCAGCAGGGTCCGCGTCGCGTGTGTATCCTCTCCGTAGAGAATGTCATCTGCTTCGAGACCGAAGCGACGGACATCCTCCAGTGGCAGATACAGTCGCGGCTTGCGCCTGTCGACGGAGACGTCCTGCCAGAAATTCACGAGTTGCAGACCGGTACACAATGCATCGGAAGGTGCCGCCGTCTGTCTGTCCAGCCGTCCGAACAACGCAAGCACGATGCGTCCGACCGGATTCGCCGAACAGCGGCAATAATCGAGGAGCTCATCAAAGGTTTCGTACTGCTGTTGTTGCGTATCGCGCACGAAGGCGTCGAGCAGGTCGTGAAACAACTGTTCCGGAATACCGAAGCGATCAATGGTATCGCCGAGGGCCAGAAAGACAGCATGTCCCGCCTGGCAACCCGCTGACGCTCCGGCAGGTGCATGGCAGGCGGCACGCAATTGTTCGCGCCAGCGCTCGAGTGCCTCGCGGCGCTGCGCGGCGGTGGCCGTCCCTTCGTCGGCGATATCATCGGCATGCCGGGCAAAAGCGTAGACCGCCGCGATATGGGGACGCAGACGTCGAGGCAGGAGCAGCGAGGCGACCGGGAAATTCTCGTAATGTGAACGCGCCAGGCGCAGGCAATACCGGTAGGCCTCCCGCAGTTCGGGGGCGACAGAAGCATTCATGCGCTCAAATTGCCTATCCGGCGCACAAAATCAAAGCACGCTGCTTTCCCTGGCCAGCCCTTCCAGGCCTGAAGATGCTCCCACCAGGCAGAGCGGAGCCCTCATGGCAGCCTCATGATTGCACGTCCTCGAACAGCACCGTAGAGAGATAGCGTTCTCCAGTATCAGGCAAAACAGTGACGACATTGCGCCCGGGAGCACTACGTCTGGCGTATTCGATCGCGGCATACGCAGCGGCACCGCAGGAGATTCCGACGAACATGCCCTCGCGTCGTGCAAGCTGTCTTGCTGTATCGACAGCCTGTTCGGTTGTGACAGTCATGATTTCGTCGATGACGGCGTTGTCGAGGATTTCCGGTACAAACCCTGCCCCGATACCCTGAATTTTATGTGGACCGGGCTCACCGCCGCTGAGCACTGGTGAATCTGCAGGTTCAACAGCGATGATGCGTGTTGCATCCCCGAAACGTTCGCGCAGAACCTGTCCGACACCGGTGATCGTCCCACCCGTACCGACACCGGAAACAAAGGCGTCAATCGTGAGTCCCTCCATATCCGAGAGAATTTCCGCCGCTGTCGTTTCGCGATGCGAGGTGACATTGGCATGATTGCGGAACTGCTGCGGGATGAAGACGCCGTCGTATTCACTGGCGAGCTCCTCGGCCCGTGCAATCGCGCCGTTCATGCCTTTCGTTCCGTCGGTCAACATAAGTTCCGCACCGAGATGTGCGAGGATGCTCCGTCGTTCTATACTCATGGTCTCGGGCATGGTCAGGATCAGCCGATACCCCTTGACGGCACAGACCATCGCCAGGCCGATACCGGTATTGCCCGATGTAGGTTCGATGATGAGACTCTGCTCGGGAGAAATCAACCCCGCCTGCTCCGCCGCCTCGATCATATAGAGTGCGGGACGTTCCTTGACACAGCCCAGGGGATTGAATGATTCAAGTTTGACCCACACCGTTGCGCCATGTTCGGGAGAAAGCCTGTTGAGCTGCACCAAAGGTGTGCGTCCGATTGTCTCGTTTATATTCTGAAATCTCATATCGATATCCTTTCTGATTGATCCGTTCCGATGTATCCATTCACTCGTGGGTCGAAGAAGCTTCCGCGCGACTGTGTCCGGAGAATATCCTGTCCCGCAATCCACTCCGTCAATGCCCGTCCCTTCTTACAGCCAGTTGGTCAGATAACATAATGCCAGCCCGCCTCCCTCTCATGTGCATTGCTCACATGCATGCGCGGCTCGCTGGTGACGACCGAATGCGGTGGCACTGATTTGACGAGCCAGACATTACCGCCGATGACTGAATCGTGACCGATGACGGTGTCTCCGCCGAGAATGGTCGCACCTGCATAGATGGTGACGCGATCCTCTATTGTCGGATGCCGGCGTTTGCCGATCAGCTGTTTTTTGACACTCAGGGCGCCCAACGATACGCCCTGATATATTTTCACATGTTCACCGATGACCGTTGTTTCTCCTATCACCACGCCCGTACCATGATCGATGTAGAAATGCTTCCCGATCTGTGCGCCAGGATGGATGTCGATACCAGTGCGCGAGTGAATGTACTCGGCCATCATGCGTGCGATGAGGCGGACATCATGTGTCCAGAGAAAATGAGCGATGCGATGCACTGTGATAGCGCGCAATCCGGGATAGCCGAGTATGATTTCCTCACGGGAACGCGCCGCCGGGTCTCCGTTGAGCAACGCGTCGACATCGGTCGACAACATTGCACGAATGGAGGGAAGTGACTGGAACAGATATTCCACTGTGGCACAGGCCTGCTCATGCATATCGTCGTTGTGCTTTCCGTTTTCGTGGCCGTGATCGAAATGCAGATTTTTCTCGACCTCGGCGACAAGACTGTCGAATGCATGGGCCAACCGGGAACCGGTCAGGTAGCGCAGATTCCCCGTACTCAGATACTCTTCACGGAAATATCCGGGGAACAACAGGGCTTCGATGTCACGCACAATGTCGATGATCGCTTCGCGCGATGGCAGTGTGCGTCCCTGCAAATGATTGATGCCCCCCTCGCGATGATAGGAAGCGAGGAGTGCATTGGTCAATTCGTCTGTATTCATGTTGTTTCCATTGTCTTGATCCATGGAAGAACAACATTCTCAAGCGGCACGATGATTCCCGAAACGTAAATCTACTGAACGTTTCGCCCGCTCAGACAGTATTCGCGGACTTATTACACAGACGTCTTGCGTACACGGGAACAATTCCCGAATTTTATAAAAGGTATGCATCCGCTATTCTTCACCGACAGGAGGGCGGAGTGCGCATGAAGTAACCCCCACGAAACGGTACCGTATGCCGACAAAAATACCAATGATGCTTATTCTCGCCTGCCTGTTGTTTTTCAGCAGTATTCCCGTCCACAGCCAGGTGAACACAGAGAAGTTGCGTCGATCCGATGCGATCAAAGGAGTGGCCTTTACCAGTGGCTTCACGCTGGGTCTTCAGAAAGGAAATTCGGATTTCGTCTCTGCAGCCGTCGCTGCCCGTGTCGATTGGGTGCGTTCGAGGAACGATAATTTCCTGGTACTGCAATATGATTTCATGGAGTCGGATGCCGGGAAAATAGCCAATAAGGGATTCCTGCATCTGCGCAGCATGTGGGAAGTGTCCGCGCTGCTTTCGCTGGAAGGATTCACACAATTCGAATTCAACGAGTTCACGTCGCTGACTGACCGCGAACTTCTCGGTGGAGGTATACGACTCCACTTCCTCGCAGTGGGAGACGACAGTGCCGGAGCCTCGCTCAATGCCTACCTCGGTGTGGGTGCCATGTTCGAACATGAACACTACACAACACATCCATCGGACGTAGTGTATGACCGCCTGCGATCGACGAATTATCTTACACTCAACAGCACCTTCGACAGCAGGACAGCACTGCGCATCATCGCCTACTACCAGCCGCTGCTTCAACGGATCGGGGATTATCGTCTCATCAGCGATGCGTCACTGGAGTTCCGTCTGACTACCGCGCTGACGTTCACACTGACGACATCCTACCGTTACAACAGCAACCCCGTGCTGAATGTCAGACAATACGATCTGCATATACGAAACGGTCTGCGGATAACGCTACCGTGAAGCCGGCATCGGAAGTACCGTCATGACAGATCAGTCATCGACGTCATCCTCGAAACCACCGGAGAATTCGATTTCCTCGTTAGCATCGAGAATGATGTTCGCCAGATCAAGCACCATCACCGCTTTCTCACGAGGCACGAAGGTACCGAGAAGCGCGAGACCTGCGTCCAGGCGTGCAGCGGGATCCTCCTCATCAAAAAGTGAGCCGAGCAGCTTGTCGGCCTCATCCTCGGAGAGATTGAGATACCCTTTCTCCATTGCTTGTTCAAACGTCATGACTACTCCATTTGTGATGTTCATTGTTGAATATACGGAATCTCGATTTTTCTCACGCTACCTTCGCCGCTTTTTGTATATTTGTTCTTGATGATCACGCAACGCAACATATTGTGTTTCCTCCTGCTGTTTGCATTGTCCGGTACAGGTATGGCGGAGCAGTCCGGTACGGAATGCTCAAGCAGACCGCAGAATATGCGTGGGTCGCAACAGGGACGCAGTATTGAAGGCGGGGACACCGAGTCTGCGCGTGGGAAGATCGGGCTCTTCCTCGCGATCGGGTCGGTAAACGGACTCCGTGGTGGACTGCGCATTTTTCTGCATCCGGCCTTTGCGCTGGAAGCGGCAGGCGGATACATGCAGGTGACGCTGCTCCGCGAGAACGAACGCAAGGAATTTACCAACGGGTGGTCCGCAACGCTCGGCAGCTCCTGGTATTCGCATCCGGAAGCGATGATCAGTCCAATGATCTCACTGCACGCTGTGTACATGCGCAGTGCATCACTTTCCGATGGGTTTTCCCAGCGCCGTGTCGCGTTCGTCCCTGCACTCGGCAGTGAGTACTTCGTGCATGAGACCTTCTCCCTCTTCTTCCGCTTCGGACCGGCGTTCCAGTTTATTACGGAACGCGGCAACACAGAATTCGAGACTGCAACACAGTTCGATGCCGGTCTGTCGCTGCTGTTCTGACCCGATTACAATCCTTCCCTGTACAGGCATACGCATGACTTCTCTCCAAACGGATATCAGCAACATCACGATTCGCCAGGCAAGGGCGGAAGACGGGCCATGCCTGCTTTCGCTGATCGACGCACTGGCGGATTACGAAAAACTTGCTCGCCCCGATGAAGCCGCCCGCAGACGATTGCTGCAGGACGGTTTCGGAACGGCGCCACGCTATGAAGCCTGGCTCGCTTTCGTCGGAGACAATATCGCCGGCTATGCCATCATCTTCGAAACCTATTCGAGTTTCCTCGCCCTGCCGACACTGTATCTCGAGGATATTTTCATTCTTCCCGCGCAACGCAAACGCAAAGCGGGATTTGCGCTCTTCCTGCACTGCGTGCGGCTGGCTAGGGACAGGGGATGCGGACGAATGGACTGGACCGTATTGCACTGGAATGAACTCGCGAAGGAATTCTACCGGCGCCTCGGCGCCGCGCATCTCGATGAGTGGCAACTCTACCGGCTGACACGAACGCAGTTCGACGCTCTCCCGCTGCACCAGTCAGAAGAGGGACACTATTGAAGAACCGCAACCTACACAAGGAAATCCATCTATGATTCGCTTGAGCCTGTTTACACGTATTACACTTCCGCTTCTGATGACGGTGTACTCTCTGGCAGCGCTTTCGCCGGTAATGGCACAGGAAGAAAAGAAAGCTGTTACACTGCAGGACGCATTCATGAATCCGGACTTTCGTCCGCCACGCATGATCAACATGCAATGGATGAAGGACGGACTGCACTACGCACATATCAAGGCTACCGACGGCGTGCGCAGCATCTGGAAGGTCAACACGCAAAGCGGAGAGGAAACGCTGCTCGTCGACGGCGCCACGATCATCCCGGATGGCGCGGATGAAGCAGCGCCTTTTTCTTCCTACGCCTGGTCGGCACATCCACGCTACCTGGTTATCACGCTGACGGAAAGAAACATCTGGCGTCGTTCGACCATCGGTACCTACGCGGTATATGACCTTGAAAAATACAGGCTCATTTCCCTTCCCGATCACCAGGAGGGCGTGATGAATGTGAAGGTCTCCCCCGACGGCCGCATGGTCGGGTATGTGTTCGAGGACAATATTTACGTCATGGATATTGAAACACGCGAAGAGACGCAGTTGACCTTCGATGCAAAGAAAAACATTCATAACGGTCGTTTCGGTTGGGTGTATGAAGAGGAATTCAGCATCGTCGACGGCTGGCTGTGGTCGCCCGACAGCAGGCGTATCGCATTCTGGCAGGAAGACGAGCGGCAGGTGCGCACATTCACCATGACCAACTTCATACCCCTGTATCATGATTATATAGATATCCGTTATCCGAAAGCCGGGGAGAAAAACCCGATCGAGCGGATCGGCGTGATCGAACTCGACAATGGGGAGATACAGTGGATGGACATTGGTGAGGAGACCGATATCTATATTCCACGTATGTTCTGGACGCGCGACCCGCATATCCTCTGCATATACAGGATGAATCGTTTGCAGAACGAACTCGAATTTCTCTTTGCTGACGTCCGGACCGGCGAAACCCGTATTGCGATGCAGGAGAAATCCGCGACCGGATGGATCGAAGTGGACAAAACCTCCTGGCTTCATTTTCTGAGTGACAGCGACCGCTTTATCTGGACTTCGGAACGCGACGGATACAATCATCTGTATCTGTACGACTACGACGGCACCGTGCTGCGTCAGATCACCTCGGGTGATTTTGAAGTCGTCGAAGTTCTGGGAATCACTCCTGACGAAAACACAGTGTACTATCTTTCCACGGAGGAGTCGCCTCTTGAGAGGCATCTGTATCGCATCGGTATCGATGGAACGGGCAAGCAGCGTCTGACAAGGGAGAGCGGATATCACGATATCAATATGAGTCCCGGCTGTGCCCTGTACATCGATACCTGGTCGAGCAGCAGGCACCCGATGCAGCGCAGACTCTTTGACGGAGAAGGGAATGAAATACGTGCCTACGATGGCATGGATGTCGCAACCTTCGACGCGTATCACTGGAGCGAGAAAGAGTTTTTCACCGTCACTACCTCCGATGGGTGGACCATTGATTGCTCCATGCTCAAGCCCGCGAACTTCGATCCTTCGCGCCGTTACCCGGTGTTTTTCGACGTGTATGGCGGCCCGGCGACACAGGCTGTGCGCAACACCTGGCCTTCGGCGCTGCAACAGTGGTATTGCAATGAGGGCTTCATCGTCATACAGGCCGACAACCGCGGCAGTAGCGCACGAGGGACGAAATTCAAGCATGCAGTGTACAGACAGCTTGGCAAATGGGAAGTCCATGATTACATCGAAGTCGTAAAACATCTTTCGACCATGCCCTGGGTAAACAGCGACCGCATCGGGATGTGGGGCTGGAGTTACGGCGGTTATCTGGCTGCGCTCTCGATGCTCCTTGGACCGGAATATTTCCATTCCGCCGTATCCATCGCGCCGGTCACCGACTGGAAACTCTATGACACGATATATGCGGAACGCTATATGCAGCGACCGGAAGACAATCCCGACGGATATGATGTCGGCTCCTGTCTCGTGCACGCTGACAAGCTGAAGGGGAATCTGCTGCTGGTTCATGGCGGCCTCGATGACAATGTGCATCTGCAGAACACGATGAAATTCATCGATATCCTTATCGAGGGAGGAAAACAATTCGATATGCGGGTTTACCCGAACGGCAATCACGGTGTCGCCGGCGGGATGAAATCACGTCTCGGTCTTTTTCAATATTACATGGACTTCATGAAGAGACATCTGATTGACGGATGATATTTGACCCACGCAGTGTATTTCTCATCGCTTCCGTGATCGCAC
>JAGTUW010000236.1 GCA_018224345.1 Bacteroidota bacterium | reverse complement strand
TGCAGACCGAACAATCGGGCGTGGAATAATACACGAGCAGCGCCCGTGCATTACGCATACGTTCCAGTATCACGTCGCCTGTTACTTCTTTCATGAGCGCAATATACATATCAATACACAAAACAGTTCATATCCACCGGCACCGCTGCTTCATCGATTTCTCCAAAAAAAAGTGAGCGGAGAGTGCTGTGAGTATCGGGTACAGGAACACGGGCCGGAGGGATAAGTTACAATGCGATTTCCGTGATCCTGCAACATGGGAATACAGGCCAGTCACCGGGGCCGCACAAGGAATCGGATGCTGCCGGGATGCGGGGTCTCATTGATGCGGGATTTGCGATTTCCGCCCGGGTCGCGGATATTGGAAGATCACCAACAGCAGGAGGAGCTTCATGCCGGGTTACATCGATGTCCAACAATTCGACGACATCTGCACCATCACCATCGACAGGCCCGACAAACGCAACGCGCTCAACGGGGATGTCGTCACGGAATTGCAGGATGCCTTTCTGGCTGCTGAGCTGGACGACGGTGTGCGTGTGATCGTACTTACCGGCAGCGGCGCGGTCTTCTGTGCCGGAGCCGATCTCGCGTGGCTACGCCGCATCAGCGAAAACAGCGTGCTGGAGAATACCGAGGATTCACGGCAGCTGATGCAGCTCATGCGCACGATTCACGACTGCGACAAGCCCACGATTGCGCGCGTCAACGGCCATGCCATCGCCGGGGGGTGCGGACTGGCGCTTGCCTGCGACATCGTCATCGCCGTTGAGGATGCGAAATTCGGCTTTACAGAGGTACGCATCGGCTTCGTTCCCGCCATCGTGATGAAACTGCTCGTTGAACGCTGCGGAATGGGCATCGCCAGGGAACTGCTTATCCGCGGACATCTCATCGACGCAGGCACGGCGCTGGATTATCACATGATCAACCACATCGTCAGCGCCGAACGCTTCGATGAAACCGTCACGCTGATCGCGCAGGATATTTCGGAACATACGTCACCACAGGCGGTAGGCATGACAAAGCGCCTGCTGCGCGAGATCGCTTCGCTTGACATGACCGAGGCCATGGATCATGCCGCGTGGCAGAATGCCATCAGCCGCGCCACGGCGGATTTCCGGCTGGGGACGCAAAGCTTCCTCGACAGAAAAAAAATTCAATGGTAGAGCGAAACAGCAGGACGACACCCCGGTCGCACAAATCAATCCGACACCGCACATGACCCGAAGGCAATCCCTTTCGGGGACAGCGCGCCACGGCGGCACGTATCCTTCCGATACTACAAGGCGGGATGAGACTTACAACATGCCCGCCTGCTTGCGCAGATACCACTCGACGGCGAACAGGAGCACCGCGAGCGCCAGCAACCAGACGATATTCCAGAGCTGGATGTCGGATTTAATGATACGATCCGTGGGAGAAAATGACGGATGCTCGTTGACAGCGGCAGGCAAGGCGGAAAAATCGTCGATGTGGAAATAGCGCCCGCCCGTCGTCGCGGCGATCTGACGCAGAAGAACGTTGTTCATACGTGTATCCTGGAATTCAATGTTGAGTTCGCCGACAACGAAGCGCCCGTCGTCGCTGCCGAGTTCCTGTCCGTCGAGTTCCGCGACACCGCGAAAACTGTAATCCCCCTCATCCGTCACGTCGAGTATGCCACTGTAACGTCCGGCGCCAAGAGGAGTGAGCATCAGTTCACGAATCTCACCCTCATGTGTGACAGCGACATTGACCGCGGCATTGTCCACGGGTTCATAGCTTTCGTTATACACCTGCGCATGGAGTTCGACTTCTTCCCCACTGTCGAAAAATTCCTTTGCCGGCGTTATGCGGACACGTTTGTCGTCATCCCTCGTGGTGAGCCAGCGTACAGCGTTTGAAAGCAGCCTCCCGGGTACCTCACCGTCGAGGACGTCATGCGCCAGTTCCCAGCGCCAGAGACCATAGGCCGTCCATGCCAGCACTTTGCTACGCCCGAGACGGCGCACGACCAGCAGCGGTTCATTGAAACTGATATTGTTCAGCCGCATCGTACCGAGCATCTCGGCTCCGGCGCGGGTCCGGAAACTGGATTCGGTTTTGAACAGTGGCGGCAGTCTGCTCCAGACCCTGTCGGGGAGCCCGGTAGCGATGACGGGATGCAGGCGTGCCTGTTCATTGCGTTCGAAAAACACCTCGATTTCGTTCGGACGCGATTGAAGAACCTCATAGGGAAGCAGATTGTCGAGGCCCTGACGCAGGGTCCCGAAATCAGTCGTGCGGCTCGGCAGAAGAAACAGCGGCACAGCCTTTTTTTCCATCGCCTCGGCGATGTGTCTCAATACACCGACGTCGCCACGATTGGCAGGAAAGCCCACGAGCATGACCACATCGGCTTCGAGAAAGGTCGCAGCCCCGGGAGTCCCGTCATACCACGTGCCTCCGCTGCGCTGAGAAAAAAGCGTTGCCGAAATGTTCACATCCTTCTTCAATTCACGTTGCAGCAAGGCAACATCGGGACTCGGCGCAGAAGCGACGATGACGACATTGATTTTGCTTTTGAGCACCTTGACGAAGACATCCCTTCTGTTGTTCCTGGTGGTCAACTCGCCTTCGAGCGGGTCGACACGCACAGTCAGTTTGCGCACTCCCTCCTCTTCAGGTGTATAGTGAAAGGTAAACGGATATTCATTTGCGCCCGGACGCAACTCCAGCACTTCCGACGCAAGCTCGCTTCCATCCTCCAGCAAAGTCACACGCGTGCGTCCGTCTTCGAAGCCTGCACTCCGTATGGTAACATCCACCGGTAATGTGCTTTCTATATATGCGATTGAGTTGGCGATCACGCGGCTGACAAGAATATCCTTTTTCTCTGTAGAATCACCGACACCTACAACATGCACTGGTACGCCCATTGCCTGGGCGGCGTAGAGTGGATTTTTCCCGGCGGTGAACACTCCGTCAGTGACCAGCACCACCGAGCGCAGGTTTTGGCGTGCTTCCGCGTCATAGACCTGTTGCAATGCGCGTCCGATATCGGTTTCTGCAAGGGAGAAGGTCAGGGAATCGGCGGTGATTGACTGCATGGGCCAGGCCTTGCCGCCGAAGAGCCAGTCCGACCGTTCACCGTCACCCGCCAGATTGCGCCAGGCGGAGGAGGAGACGAAGTCCTGCATCAGCGCAGTGCGTGCGGTCCCTGCATCCTCGACCGTCATGCTTTTCGAATTATCGAGCAGCACCGCAACCCGGGGCGGCAGTTCCTGGCTGCGCTGAAGATTGATGACAGGTTCGAACAGCAGAAACAGCAGCACGGCAATGGCCATCGCCCGCAGGGCGATCAGGACGATCTGTCGCGCACGCGTGATTTCCGGTATGGTGTGCCGGTACACCCAGATGCTGAAGAGCACCGCCACAGCGATGAGAAGCAAGAGGAGAAGGACGCTCTCCGAAAAGGAAAGCGCGAAGGATGTCATTGCGGGGAAAAACGACATGAACAAACCAGTTATTTCATGATAATCATGCGGCGCATGAGTTGCTGGCCACCGGAAGTCAGGCGATATATATACACACCTGTCGCCAGATCCGTATCCGAAAACGATACACTGTGCGGCCCGGGACCGCGAAAATCGTCAAGCAGAGTCCGGACGACCCGCCCTGCCAGATCGTGCAAGCGCAATTGCACATGCGCGCCCGGCATCGGGACGCTGAAACGAATCGATGTCATCGACATTTCCGACGGGACAAACGGATTAGGATAATTCTGTTCCAGTGCGAAATCGTTCGGCAGCAGATGTTCCGCGCCGAGCATCCGGTTCTCTCCGGCAATGACACGATGCAATCGTGCCGGCGCTTCGGCGGGTGAACTCCGGGTCTCCCGGCTGTCGCTCGCATGAATCGAAAAACGCACTTCCGTGCCTTCCGGAATGCTGCTGATATGTGCAAGGTAAAGGCCGGAACCCGGTCCGATCCCCGGGTAGTCCTCAATTTTCGTCATCTGCACGGTGTTGCGATCGCCCCCTGCGCGTTGATAGCTCAGCGTGACGCCGCTCTCATCGACGGTGTGCTTTGACACCACCCAGGCCATCACTGTTCCATCCGGACCGGACCAGAACACTTTCGGATTGGTGCTGATCGCCATGCCGTGATACAGTATGGCTTCGAATGCGTCGATCAGTCCCCATCCCTTGATATTGTCAGGAGAAGTCGCGTTATCGGCTGTGGCACGCAAAGCATCGCGTACCTCGACGGGTGTCAGTTCCGGACGCAGCGAACGCACCATTGCCGCCACACCCGCTGTCAGCGGCGTGGCCATAGACGTTCCGCTGGCATTCTGATAACTGGCCGTGTCAAGCTTGGTAGCACAGAACACCGACACGCCCGGTGCGACGACATCGGGCTTGACCCGTGCGTCATTGGTCGGTCCGCGCGAGCTGAAGCCGGCGATCCGGTTATCATAATTGACAGCACCGACAGCGATGATGCTGTCGGCATCAGCCGGTGCGATCAACGAACCGGGCGCGCTTCCACTGTTTCCCATGGCAGTGACGAGCAGCACGCCGCGTCGCATGGCCTCGATGGCCGCGCGCGTAGTGACGGCAGTTTTTCCGTCAAAATCTCCGTTTTCATAACGATAGCCCGTTCCGTCATCCCAGGTGGAATACCCCAGCGAAGCACTGACCACCGAGGCCCCCTGCGCCTCAAGCCACTCGATCCCCTGCACCCAATAATCCTCCTCTATCTGCGTTTCCGAATTGTTGACCTCGGTTTTTGCGAGAAGAAAGGCAGCATTGAAGGCCGGTCCGATGAGTGTCCCCGGGAAAAATCCTCCCATCGCGGAAAAAGTCGATGTCCCGTGGGCATCCTGTCCGTATGGTTCCCCGGACTCGTTTTCCGTCAGAGAGTCGTCATTGATAAAATCATATTCACTGCGGATATCGCGTGTGCGCAATGCCTGATGCGCCCGCCAGCGATACCCGTTGTCGAGCATGCCGATGATGATATGCGAACCGTCGATCCATACATCATGGACGAGCGGGACACGAATCATTTCCATCTGGTTGAGCGAGAAGCCGTAGTCAAGTCCGTAAGACGACAGCGACATCGGTGTACGGGGCAGCGCCTCGATACGCGGGACATCCGGCCGATAGCTGCGCACAGGTTCGATACGTAAGACGGCGGGCAATGCAGCGATGCGCTCGAGCTGATCGGTATCGGCGAGAACACTGACGGCATTGAACCATCGGGAGGTGACGAAGACTTCTGCGCCGGTGCTTTCCACCGCGCGCAGGTATTCCGCTGCGGGCGGCAAATCCTCGATACGCAGCGAGCGTTCTCCGGTCGCACGGTAGCGTCGGGCCAGGGCCTGTTCGCTGATACCCAGCGCATCAGCGGAAGCTGCGCGCAGTTGCTGCCGGACATCCGCGCCGCGATCCGTGAAATAGACCCAGTGCCGCTGCTGTGCCGGCAATGCGGAAATGAGAAAACACAGCCCCGCTACAGCAAGGAGAAAAGTACGCTTGCCCATGCGTTCACCCGCTTATTCGTTGAGAAGTCGGTCGATGATCTGAATCGTGGAAACCCCGTCGGCCTCGGCGTTGAAGTTCGTCACGAGGCGGTGGCGGAGGACGGGATGCGCGACGGCGCGGACATCGTCGATATCGGGCATCGGGCGGCCATTGAGAATCGCCCGGGTCTTCGCACCCAGGATGAGATACTGAGAGGCACGCGGCCCGGCACCCCAGCGCATCCAGTCCTTGATGAACTGCGGTGCGTTGTCTTCTGTCGGGCGCGTCCGTGTCACCAGGTCCACCGCATAGGAAATGACATTGTCGGCGACCGGGACGCGTCGTACGAGTTGCTGATAGAACATGATATCCCCGCCGGTAAGCACGGTACTGAGTTGTGCTATGGTCTGGCTCGTGGTATTCTTTACGATCAGTTCCTCCTGTTCCCGCGTCGGATAATCCAGCCAGAGGTTATACATGAAGCGATCGAGCTGGGCTTCCGGCAGTGGGTAGGTTCCTTCCTGTTCGATCGGATTTTGCGTAGCGAGTACGAAAAACGGTTCCTCTAATGCGTAACGCACACCGGCGGCGGTAACGCTGTGTTCCTGCATGGCTTCGAGCAGCGCAGCCTGGGTTTTCGGCGGAGTACGGTTGATTTCATCTGCGAGGACGATATTGGCAAACACCGGTCCCCTGATGAAACGAAACACTTTCTGACCTGTGCTCTGATTCTCCTCGATGATTTCCGTACCGGTGATATCACTTGGCATGAGATCGGGAGTGAACTGCACGCGGCTGAACTTCAGGTCGATCACTTCCGAGAGCGTTTTTATGAGCAGGGTTTTCGCCAGTCCCGGTACGCCGACGAGGAGGCAGTGTCCCTGGGCGAGCAGCGCCGTGAACATTTGTTCCACAATGGCGTGCTGTCCGATGATAACCTTGCCGATTTCGTTACGGAGGGTCTGAAAGCTTGTATTCAGTGCGGCGACCGCCTGCACGTCGTCTTTGGGATGTTGCTCTGTTGTCATATGTCCTGTGCCTGGGATTCTATGTTGGGAATGCGTTGTCCCTCCGCATCAAACAGTTCGACGGTACCGAAGCGTTCCAGCGTATTGCGAAGTACGCCGGCGCGGCCGGCAGCCACGATCACGGCGCGGTCGGGATGCAACCATCGTTGCGCGACACGCCGGATATCTTCCGCGGTCAGAGCAAGGACGCTGCTGTTGAATGTATTGTAGTAGGTTTTCTCCAGATTGTACAGTTCGATGTTGACCATACGTTGGGCCACCTGAGCCGGTGTTTCGATCTGGAGGGGAAAGCTGCCCACGACATAGTGCTTGACGTTCTCGAGTTCCTCAACGCTGACTTCTTCCTCGCGCAGGCGTTGCATTTCACCGAGAATCTCCTCAATAGCCAGATCGGTTACTTCGTTGCGCACTTCCGCACCGGCGACGAAGGGCCCTGCCTGCCGCCGTGCATCGTAACGCGCATGCGCACCATAGGTGAAGCCCTTGTCCTCACGCAGGTTGAGATTGAGACGGGAACCAAAATAGCCGCCGAGCAGCATATTCATGACATAGACCGGGATGAAATCTTCATGTCCACGTTCGATCCCGACATGTCCGACAAGAATGGAGGACTGCACAGCCGAGGGGCGGTCCACGACCTGTACGAGACGGCTGCCGTCGGAAAACGGCAGCTCGGATGTTTCGATGAATCGTCCGTTCCCTTTCTTCATATCTCCGAAGGCATGTTCGCACTGCCTGACAAAGCCCTCAGGATCAATGTCGCCCACACCTATGACGAACATGTTGTCCGGAGCAAACAGCTGCGCATGCAGTGATCGCATTTCCGCATCCGCGAGTGCGGCGAC
>JAGTUW010000235.1 GCA_018224345.1 Bacteroidota bacterium | reverse complement strand
TGTATCTGCTGCGCCTGGTTTCGGCCGGGGGGCATGCGGTACGGGGGGTGGTGGTGCGGTAGGAAAAAACCACTTAGGAAAAAACCACCAAGTCACTAAATCACGAATAAAGAGCACGAAGAGGGTTTTCAGGGCGCTTATTGCTGAATAAGGAGCGATCTGAAAACTTTTTCGTGCTGTTATTTGTGTGTTGGTGCATTGGTGGTTTTTTCTTCAATGGTTTTTTCTCCATCATTTCCCATATTAGGGGATGCGATTGACGATTGCGATAGTTGCCTTCATCCTTGCTGTTCCGGCGACGGCGCAGACACTCCCCCCGATCGAACTCAAGTATGCGTCGTATGCGCTCACGGAAGATGGTGTGCTGCTCGACTATTTCGGGGAGGAACGGCGGGTGCGTCTGCGTTCGACCGGCTCGGTGTCGCCATGGGTGATACGCGCATTGCTGGCGACGGAAGATCGCGATTTCTACAATCATGACGGCGTTTCGCTCAAAGGCCTTGGTCGCGCAATGCTGGAATCGCTTACGGGGAATACCCAGGGCGGCAGCACACTGACCATGCAGCTTGCACGGAATCTCTTTCTTTCCCATGAACGATCGATTTCTCGCAAACTCAGGGAAATCGACCTCGCCAGAGAACTCGAAAAAAAGTTCAGCAAGGATGAAATCCTGCTCCTGTATCTCAACACAGTCTATTTCGGAGGCGGGACGTACGGGATATGGGCGGCTGCACAGGAGTACTTTCAAAAAAACCCCGCAGACCTGACGATCATTGAAAGTTGTCTGCTCGTGGGCCTGCTGCAATCGCCGGAGAATTACCTGCCGACGAAATATCCTGATCGTGCGCTCCGACGCAGAAATCTCGTTCTGCATAACCTCGTGGATGTCGGTCGCTTGCGTGAGGAAGAATATCAGCGTCTCCGCAGGGAAGGACTCGGACTCAACCCGCGACCACGTATCGGAGGACATTTCGCGGAATGGGTGCGCCGTGAAGCGGAAACGATTCTGTCGGCGAAAGGGCAGTCCCTCTACCGCGATCAGTTGCGTATCGTGACGACGCTGGACAGTCGGATGCAGATCGCACTGGAAGCCGCGGTGGAGGAACAGTGGAAAGAACTCCCGGAAAATATGCAGGACGTGCACGTCGGCGCGATCATGACAGACGTACACAGCGGCGCTGTCCGTGCCCTCATGGGAGGGAATCCCGAAGCGCCTGTACGCGGATTGAACCGTGCCGTTCAAAGCAGACGCCAGCCGGGTTCTGCGTTCAAACCGTTTCTGTATGCCTCATTGCTGGAACAGGGCTATACACTTGCGACACCGATTGCCAACAGTCCGCTGGTTGTCGATTCAGGGACGGCCCGGGAATGGCGTCCGATGAATTATTCGGACAATGGCAGTGGAGTCGCAGTACCGATGTACTTCGCCTTGCGTCATTCGCTCAATCTCGTCGCCGCACATGCAATGATGGAATTGACAACCCCGGAACGCGTTGCAGCCTTCGCCGCACGCATGGGAATTCGGAGCCCACTGCCGGCATACCCCTCCCTGGCATTGGGTACGGGCGAAGTGACAGCAGTTGAAATGGCGGAAGCCTTCGGGAGTTTCGCATCGATGGGGAAACGCAGCAAACCGTTTTTCATCACCCGTATCGAGAATGAGCATACACGCGTACTCTATCGAGCGCGTCCCGACACGGCAACGGTGCTGGATTCCGCCACGGCCTTCATCATTACCGATGCCATGCGTGCGGTTATCGACAGCGGGACGGCAACGTCGGTACGCAGGTTTTACGCTGGTCCTGCTGCCGGTAAAACCGGGACTTCGCAACAATCCGCCGATGCCTGGTTCGTGGGATATACACCCTCGCAAGTGCTGGCCGTGTGGGCGGGATATGACAATCCGGCAAGAAAACTCAGCGGTGCATTCCGTACCGGTGGGGCGATCTGCGCACCGATCTGGGGCCGATGCATGGCGCGTATCAGCCGCTTCGCAATACAGGACAGTAGCTTCACATTCCCTTCCACCGTGGAATATCGTACGCTGTGCAACGAGACCGGCCTTCTTGCGACGGATGACTGTCCCGATACCGCGCTGTACCCGGTCAATACCAGACTGCTGCCCAACGAATGCAATGAGCACGGAGGCGGCTGGTGGATATTCGGCTGGTAAGAAGTGCCACTGTCCCCGTCGATACGCTGCGACCGCTATCTGTTCATCACCATGGCATTGGGAATTACTCCCACATCGAATGTGGCTTCGCGTGTGCCGTCCAACGTGTACACTTCCAGTTTCCCGGCCTGAACATAATCGACGGGGTTTGTCAGATAGATTTTTCCATCGACAGTATCAACGAAGATGTTGTAAAAGAAACCGGGAATGAAATTTTCTGTGAATCCTTTGGAGGAGAGATGAATGCGTGTCACACCACTCGCCTGCAGTGTGTAGAGAAATCCGTCCGCATCCCTTGCCAGACGTGTCGGGTGGCCGCCAAGAACCAGTGAATCCACAACGGTGCGCGTCTGAACATCGACGATATATACTCCACCGGGGGTATCATCATCCGGATTATTGAAATCTCCATAATCACCGGTACAGAGCACGGCAACGGCGGTAGGCGAAAGCGGCAGCACAGCAGTCGGGTAATCGCCGACACGCACGTTCTTTATGACGTCGCGGTTTTCCGCGTCGATGATGGAAACCGTATTACCGCTTCCGAAGCCGCTGTTGGCGACAATAACCCGGTTTCCGACGGCTGCAATACCATCAGGATTGTTTCCGACGGCAATACTGCCTTCCAGCAGGCCATCGGCTGGATTGTAGATCGATACGGTGTTGTCATACAGATTGGAAATGAAACCCAATCCATTGGAAGCAAAGGCGATTTCACGTGGACTCGCCCCGTCGGGACTGACGATCGTGGTCACGGACTTCTGAGTGTTCACATTCATGACCTCGATTTTATGAGAATTGTTGATCACCAGGTAAGCATTTCCCTCGTGCAGGGTGATACTGTTTCCGACATCACCCAGCGGACGACCGTTGACGAACTGGAACTGATCGTTAAAGACCAGGTTGGAATCCGGGATGTAGAAACTCAGTGAGGCATTCCCCCGCTGGAAATTTCCCTCATTGAGAATATATAACCCTCTCGGGCCTTCAGGGACTATCGGTGGTGCGACGCTGTTGTCCCCGTCACAGGCGGGGAAGAGGAACATGAACGTCAGAATGGCGAGCAGCAGAGAAGAGATGTGTTTCATGGGGTGAATACGGTAATGAGTGGAACAAGGATTACATGTGTTGTACGCGTTATCGGAATATCGGGTCATGAATACATGAATTGACGGTGCGGGAAAAGACGGGATTTCATCTAGCCGGTATTCTCCCGCTTCGTCGCGATGCCGGTGTGATGCATGCGGTTCTTATCAACGTAGCGCCGTATGAAATGTCATGCGCGCATGTCGTCCGGGCATGGGATAGAAAGCGACGACCTGGTAGGATGCGTCGAACAGGTTCAGCACCTCGAGTTTCAATGTCCCGCGGATGCCGGCGAGTGCTACCGTTCCCTGCATGGCAATGTCGGTAATCGCATGCGCAGGGAGGGAGGCCGTATTGCTTTCGGTGTAATAGCGACGACCCAGGATGCGTTCTGTCAGACTGAGCGTCAGCCCGTCGAAGGGCACGACGATCACTGCCAGCGATGCCGACCATTCGGGTACGTAGATGAGTTGCTTGTTCTGTGTCGCATCGCCCGGGAAACTCGCATTGACCTTGCGGGCGGAGAGCCATTGACCGCTTGCGCGGAGAGACAGCCGTTCCCAGCGGAATTGCAGTTGGGTTTCGAGCCCGGTGGAAATCACATGCTGCACATTCCGCGGTGTCCAGTACAGTCCTGACGAGGGTGCCCAGACAATTTTATCCGTGATGTCATGATAGAATGCGGTGATTTCCGCCGTCGTGAAGCCATGGACGGGGGTATGCACGACACCGGCTTCGAGAGCCGTCGAATACTCCGGTCGCAGCGATGTATTTCCTCCTTCGCGCCAGTACAACTGGTTGAAGGTCGGCATGCTGAACGAGCGCGCAACGCGCCCTCGCAGAGCCAACACTTCCGGGATGACAGTGGCATGCAAGCCGAGCGAGGGCATGAGCGCATGCAGGGGATTGTCGGGGTGCGTGGATGCGGCAGCGTCTCCCGCCGAGAGTATATCGCGTATCATGTCGTAGCGGAGTGCCGGATACAGACGCAAGGGAAGCCCTCCGGGCTTGAGTTGGATGTCCGCGGAGGAAAACACGGCTGTCTGCAAACGCTGTGGATGTCGGGAGATACCGTTTCCATCGAGTGCGTCGAAGGATGTTTCCAGGCCTGTAAGGAGGCGGTGTCCGGAAACGAAGGTATGATCGAACAGGACATTGGCGAACAGTTGCCGTTGTTCGTACCTGCTGTGCAAAGCTTCGCCGTTGATTGATATATCCGGGTTGTGATAGTCCTGTGTCCCCGTGCGTCCACCGATCATGGCACGCAATTGACGGTGTGCTGAGAGTTGCATATCGAGGCGAAGTGTCAGCAGGCCCTGCAGATCCGTCTGTCGGGCATGGCCCTGTGAAGGCGAGAAGACTGCGCCGGGCGTGCCGACATCGAGATGCTGCATATCGGCAAACACGGTCAGATTGGCCTTGTCCAGCAGGAAGGTCCCGCCGGCGCCTGCGCCGCGACGGCGTGTCGAGGCATGTTGGCGTCGCATCGGGGCCCCTCCCCACGATGGGTTGAATTCAAAGTCATTGTCGCTGTCTTCATATCGGATATCGGCGAACAGCCGTGTTGCAGGACCGTTCATTCCCACTGCGAGTGAGGCCTGTCTCCAGCCGAAGGCGCCATACCCGAGTTTGAACGCAACGGGAGCGCGTTCGCGTGAAGGGACGATATTGACGACGCCTCCCAGGGCATTACTGCCGTAGAGGGAGGTGAGACCACCGCGCACGACTTCCACGCGTTCGACGGCATGCAGGAAAATCTGACTGATATCGACGATCGCGTTCTGCGCGCTGTTGAGACGCATGCCGTCGAGCAGCACCAGCGTGTATTCGGCTCCGAGCCCGCGCAGCGAGGTCAGTTGCAGGCTGCCGTTGCCCCCGTAATCACGGATCGTGCTTCCGGTGGCAAGCGAGAGGATATCGGAAAGTGAAATGGCGGGGAGAGCGTCAATGGTCTCGGCAGTGAAAAGATCAGTGCCCGCAGGAGCGTTCTGCAGCGCTGTCGGTATGCGGGTTGCCGTCAC
>JAGTUW010000234.1 GCA_018224345.1 Bacteroidota bacterium | reverse complement strand
CGTCGACAGCGAGGAGTACTGATATGAAAACAATGCAGCGACTGACTCCCGCTTTTCTCTTACTGTCAGCCTTCGTCTTCACCGCCTGCACAACGACCGCGCATTCCTCTGAGGCCTGCCCGGAAACGGGCAATACGGATGTCGCGCTGTCACGAACGCCGGCGCTGTCCCTGACATATCACGGCGACGATTTCCCCGGGACACCCCCCTCCGGCAGCATGCAGGCAGAGGATACACCACCGCGTTCTCTGTATTTCAGTTTCTACCATGCCCCACCTCCGTCTGATGCGGCGATCAGCGCGCGTGTCTACCAGGGGTTTGCCCGCAGCGACGATCGTGGCGAACAATGGCACAATCTCGGCTGGCTGACCAGCGCGGTCATCGGCTTCGACATCGACGAAGAAAATGACAGAATCGTACTTGCCACGGACTACGGAGTACTCGGCAGCAAGAATGATGGAGAGAGCTGGAAACTGCTGAGCGATTGGCGCATGCCACCTGTGCTCGCCGTGCGCCTGCAGGACGACGGGATCTGGACCGCCACCGCCGCAGGCATCTTTCTCTCCACTGACCAGGGAAAGAACTGGGAGGAACGGGGAAAGGAGCTTCCCGCGCCCGACGGCAATTATGTCGCGGACCTGCTCTTCACTTCCGACGCCCTCCTGGCGGCGACAGCGGACGGCATCTTCCGCTCAACCGATGAAGGGAAGTCCTGGCGCAGAAGCGGACTCAGAGGAGAAGCGGTGTTCCGCCTCGTTGCCCACCCTTCGGATGATACGCACATCATCGCGATCATGGAAAATGACGGTATACGCATCAGTGAAGATGGAGGCCGCCTTTGGGAAAACCGCAGCGAGACCCTGCCGTCAAAACTCGTGAAAACTGCCGCCTTCGATCCGTCGGACGTTCGCTATCTCCTCGTCGGGACGCAGAACAGCGGTGTTCTGCGTTCCACCAATGGCGGACAGCACTGGGAACTCTCAAGCGGCGGAATGACCAATTTCCATGTTACTGCGATCCAGTTCGATCCGGATATGCCCGACCGCGTCTATGCGGGGGTGGAAAACGGCTCCTTCGTCTCCGATAATCGCGGCAAAACCTGGCGGGCATTCAGCATCCGCCTCGGCTATGTCAGCGCAATTGCAATACAATAGCAGCATTATCGTACATATCTGGATATAAGTGTCTTATGATTATGCGTCCGACACCACTTGCCTTTCCAAACCGTATCAACCTGCATGTTGCTTGCTTTCTCTTGCTCTGCATGTTTCTGCACTGGGCCGTTTCCCCGGCATCGATCGCACAGGAGACCATTGCAGAACGCAAGGATGCAGTACGCGCTTTTTTCCGTGACGCGGATGTGGGAAAGAACTACGCGGCGGCGACCGGCAAAATTCTATTCCCCGATACGCGTGCCGACGGACTGCAGATGCTTGAGGAACTGACCACGACGATTTCACCGGACGTGATCGAACGCTATCGTATGACCGCCGCATACCTGCACCTGCATCAATTGATCAGCGACAGTATGCGGCAGCGTATCGAATATATCTGGGGACATATTCCCGTACATCCGTTCGACGGTGAACACGAACGGGTCGCCTATCACACGGCGCTGCATCTGATGACCCGTCATGCCGGTGAGGACGCCGTATTTTTTAACGGCAAATCCATGAGGGAGAATGAACGGGAATCCCGGGCCTTTCTCCTCGACTGGATACGGGAAGTGACCGAACTCGGACAACGCGATTTCGATTCCCCGACCTACGGCGCGGTAACCATTGCCGCCATGCTGTTGTTGCGGGATTTCGCACTCGATGAGGATCTGCGCCGTGCTGCCGACCTGATGGCCCACTGGCTGCTGGCGGATTTTGCGCATGATTATCTCAACGGCAGTTATTGCGGTGCGCATGCCCGCGAACATATGAACTCGGCAATGAATCCCGTCGCCTCCGATATGAGCGGCCTCGGCTGGCTGTACTTCTCCGAAAGTCATCGCATGTACGGACGCGAGCAATTCCTTGCCGCACTGAGCGATTTCGAACCCCATTCCACTATCGTGGAAATCGCCACACGCCGCGCGAAACCATTCGAATCATGGGAAAGAAAACGTACTGCCCGCATCTACCGCAACGCGCGTAATTTCACCCTGCATCCCGATCCCGCGCGTGCAACGGAGGATGTCGTCCGGTATACTTATATGGATCCGCTCTACGCCATCGGCTCCATCCCCGGGGGACTTGTCCAGCCCCGCGAGCAGCACTCCTGGGATGTGACATGGATTTCCGACCATCCGGAAGAACCGGCGACATTCTTTCTCATGCATCCCTATTCCGATCCCGACGCGCTGCGTCCTTTTATGCCCCATTCCGCCGACCTCGCACTGCGCAATACCGGCCTGCACGATCCGTATTTCGGTACAGTGACGAAAATGGTCGGGGGGTCACCGTTCGAAGATGTCTTCCAGTACAAGAATACGCTTATCGCGCTCTATGACATCGGCAAAATCTCGCGCTTTCCCGTAATCACAGGGTTTATGCCTCTCGATCTCCAGTCGCTTGACATCGACAGCACCGAAACACAATGGATTACCATCAACACCGGAGACGTCTATATCGGCATGTATCCGCTCG
>JAGTUW010000233.1 GCA_018224345.1 Bacteroidota bacterium | reverse complement strand
TCAAGGTCCGTCAGAAGGATGCGTTCCACACCGATCATGTCGAGGAAGGAATCGAGAGTGTCGGCGGAGAGAGAGTTCATGGGAGAAAACGCGCTGACGTGAATATCGTATTCCATCGCGCGTTCCGCGAGGCCGGCAATATGTGGCAGTGTTGAATCCGCTCCGTCGATACGGCTCCCGGCGGTCACAATGACAAGTCGCCGGATACCATCATACTTTCGCAGTGAGTCGATGGCCGCTGCAATCCCGTGCGGAAGTGCCGTCGTATCACTGTTGCCCGCGGAGGGATGTACACCCGCGAGGTCTGTCCGGCTTTCCGTCATGCTCTGTAGAGTGGAAACATCGGTCCTGTTGACAGACAGCACGCCCATTTTATCCTGCAGTTCTTCCGAGGTGACCAGTCCGCCCAACAGCAGTCCGATAACGGCGCTGCTCATATCCTCACCGCTCTGGCCACGTTCGGACAGCCATCGCAACCTGCTGGCCGCATCGATCAACACCAGTGTATGCGTTGTCCGGCGTACTTCGGCGGCGCAGGTGAATGTTGCGCTGTCGCGTCCGAGCATACCATCGGGATGCAATCGAAGGGTGATAGTGTCCTCGACACCACCTGCCAACGGAGTGGGCAGCGGTTCGACGATAAGTCGCGGATCAATGACCTGCGGATCGCTGAGTGTCAGCGGTTGATCACCAGCATTCCGGACAGGAATACCGATCCGATGTTCCCCGGCGCAGTTGACGGCGCCGGCATCGATGCGTTCCTCACCGGTGACGAGCACCGGACCGAAGGTCATTGCGACCCGGTTGAATGCCACGCCATGTGCCAGGAGTACAGGGCGAGAGGGGTCGCAGCCGTTGATGTCCACAGACAGTTGTGTCTTCTCATAGCCCTGTCTGGTTGGATGGAAGAACAGTGTTGCCTTGACTTCCGCACCTGCTGCTACCTGTTCCGGAGGGAAGCTGAGCGTGAACTCCGTGGTCTCGCCGTGCAGTGTTCCAAGGTCCATCGGCGCCGTGCCGACATTGCGCATGAGCACTTCCATGCTCAATGTATCGCCGACGGCAGTGGAGGGAAAGAACACCGCATCCGGAGAGAAGGCGAGTGAAGGGGAGACGACTTCGCCGCTGACGGTCAGGGTCTGGCGTACAGCACGCTGCAGGTGGAGAATGATATCATGTATCGCGCCATCAAGATCCTGCTGCGACGACACATCTCTGTGTATTCCTCCGCTCTGCTGTGCGATGCCGGCCAGCGCGGTGGACGCGGCGCCGTCGATACTGATTGCACATACCATCATATCCGCTGCCGTGACGGCGTCGGCGACACCCGCAGCGGAATAGGGACCGCAATTCTGCAAGCCCGCATCGCTGCTGCCGTTGATGACGATGAGCAGGCGCTTGTGTTTGTTTCCCTGCATGAGGCCGATTGTCCGGTCCATGCCGTGCCAGATGCATGCATGGTCGCCGCTTGTCGTTCCCGGCAGCGACGAACGCAGCATGTCGCGATCTTCCGAGAAGGCGCGGAGCAGCCGGTACCGCGAGGTCGTACTGTAGGCGAAGACTGCGCCTTCGTGCTGTGGTGAGCCGTCTTCCATCATCGTGGCGACAAAACGGTCCAGCGCCCCACGTGCCGCCTCCATCGCATTCCCCGCACCGGGGAATGCCACATCCATTGCGGTGCTCATATCCGTAAGCAAACCAAACGAGTAACGTATCCGGTTATCGGAAGTAAATGCCACGCGGATGCTGTCGCGACCGCGTACGCGGACAGGACGATAACACCACTGCGTGCTGTGCTCTTCGTTCGGTTGAAGTATGAATGGGGTGGTCACACCGCCCTCAAACGGTGTGTTCAGCACACTGAACTCCTGCACGGTCAATGCGGTGTCGCCGGTATTGCGCAGGATGATGTCCATGCACCGGCTGCTTCCGCAGGACACGGTGTCGAAATCCACCGGCGATGGAGAAATCTCCAGCAGGGGACCCCGCACCTGCCCGGGCGCTGCAGGTGGAGAAGCTATTTGCAAGCAGGACAGCAGGATGAATGGAAGGAGGATTATTGTTCGCATACCGTCCTCCGGAATATGTCAGGTTGAAAAGGAGAGCTACGTCCGATCACTCCAATGATACGAAGAATTTCTGTCAAGTGAAAAAAGAATGCCCCCGGGTCTGGCACGGATGTGTACACGTTGTTCCCCGCACCCGTAGTTCCTGTGGTGCGGGCAATGCCGGGGACGCGTGCAACAGGCCTTCGCCCGGCAGGTCCTGCATTCCGGCAAGACACGGGGGAAGGGCAGGCTTCTCCATGGCCCGAGGTGCATATATAAAAATGAAATGTTGTATAACGCTGCATTTGCAGATAATAACCACGTAAGTTACTTTTATGATGAGGTGCGGTCATCCTTCTCAATATCGAGGGTTGCGATGACGAGTTGTGTACAGGTTCTGACCATAGTCTGTTTTATCGTACTTGCCGTCTTTCCTGTGCACGCACAGGAGGCACGCCCTGACTCCGAAGGCAGCGACGTCATGGAAGCGCCCGGATCGCAGAGGGTCGCTCTCCGGTCCCGTATGGGCCGGTCCCTACAACCGATATTCTGCCCCGTTTTCCGGGACGTACGATACTTCTTTCCGCCGCGATGGGCGCGACATCCTTTCTCGGTGATTTTCCCGGTGGGGGGAGTGGCGTTTCCACCATGGTGTCGATGGGCTATGCGCTGTATCCGGAATTGGCTCTGCTGTTCACGGTGGATTTCGCTTCCCTTTCCATACGTCGCGAGGCGGCAGCGGTCGACGGACGGCTGTTCGACTACCAGTTCCCGGGCGCCGGGCAGACCGATGCGCCTCTCCGCCGAACGGACCTTGTGGGCTTCGATCTTTCCTCCCGTCTCAATCTCTTCCCCAGCCGCATGTACAACCTGTTTTTCTCGCTCGGGGTAGGGGTCACGTTTTATGACACGGAGGATTTCGATGTCGCACGTATCCGTCCCGCAGCCGATTTTCCCGCTTCGATCAGCATCCCTGCCGTTCTCGGAGGAGAATACTTTCTTACCCGTACACTGGCAATTCATCTTCAATTGCGCAGAACGTACTTTCTCCGGGACGATATCGATGCCTTTGATCCGCGTGAAATCGCCGTGGAGTACAACCGTCGCTCTGCGACACGGATACCACCCCCTTCGGCTGCGGGCGACGGCATGCTGTCGCTTTCTTTCGGCATACATTATACGCTGTTCGAGGATCATGATTACGACCACGATCTTCTCAGCAATGCGGAGGAAATGCTTCTCGGTACCGATCCCTATGAAATCGATACGGATGTCGATGGGTTGACCGATTATTACGAAGTGCGTGCCTATCGAACAAATCCCTTGCGACCGGATACCGATGATGACGGATTGGGGGATTACTTCGAAATCATGGTGTACGGTACCGATCCGCTGCATCCGGATACCGACAGGGATAGGTTGACGGATTATGAGGAGGTTATGGTGCATCATACGGACCCGCTGAATCCGGATACTGACAGCGACCGTTTGAGTGATTATGAAGAAGTGATCATCTATGATACCAATCCCCGGAACCCTGATACGGACTACGATGGTCTCGATGATTATGCAGAAAGCATGATCCGTCACACTGATCCATTGCGGCCGGACAGCGATGACGACGGGATATACGATTTCAATGAAGTCGTCACCTACGGTACCAACCCGCTTCATCACGATACCGATGGTGACAGACTCCGTGACCATGCTGAAATCGCCTACTACGGAAGTAACCCGTTGACCCCCGATACCGACGGCGACAGGATCGATGACGGGACGGAAGTCCTTCAAGGCACGAACCCTCTGAAATACGAAGTCGGACACACGGAGGGAAAGCAGACATCACCCGGGCTACGTTTGCGATACAATGCCGAATTGCTTGAGGCCCGTGTGCTTCCCGGTGGAGGGACTTCCTATCTGATCGCTCCGGCTGGACTCCATCACCGGCCGTACAGTGATGTGTCCGTGGACAGCGTCGTTGCGGGGATGATCGCAGGCAGTGGAAGCGAGGTGCGCAAAGAAATGATTTCGACGAAAGAGGTGGGAGGCCTCGGCGGCTATGAATATCGCCAGCGCAGCATCCAGCATGTTGTGCCCTCGCTCCCCTCTGCGAATCCCGGACAGCCACTGCGTCTGGATTCCCTTCATCTACGGGCGGGCGATGTCCTTTCCTTCTGCAATATCACGTTTGGCTTCGACCGTGATGAGTTACGTGATGAATACATCCCCATTCTGATGGAGGCCGTGCAATTATTCGCGTCGCATCCGGAATTGACTGTGGAAATACGCGGCCATACCGACAGGCAGGGTGAAGCGGCATACAACAAGGCACTTTCCGAACGACGTGCCTACAGTGTACGGGATTTTCTTGTCCGTGAGGGCGTTCGTCCGGATCGACTACGCGCCGTTGGTTTCGGTGAAAAGTATCCCATCGCGACAGGGGACAGTGATGAAGCGCGTGCAAGGAATCGCAGGGTGGAATTTCATATTCTCACAATGGCGACGGAGACGGTGGGGGAGGGCGTTGATGAATAAGTTCACGCGCTGTCTGATTCGATATCTGCTGCCGGTCGTACTGTTCCAGTTGACTGCAGCACTTTCGCTTGCTCAGTACAACATACCCCGGCCGCGCGTCGGTGCGATGACGGATGAATGGCCTGGAAGGCCGCGTTATGTCGACGGCAGGCTCGCTCTTACCTTGTGTTCCGGTATCAACAAGTATTTCGGCGAATTCAACGGCCATGAGGTCGGCGCCGCTGTCAGGATGCACGCCCTGTATGCGCTCTCTCCGTTTCTCGATGTTGGAGGCGGCATCGAGAGCGGACGTTTGCGCTATACTCGCAGACAGAGGAGAAATCACGGAGGCGCCTTCGGACTTCAGTTCGGTGATGCTCCTCCTGCAGAACGGGGGAGTGATGTCATGGTAGCTGAAGCATTGCTGCGACTGAATCTTATACCGGGGTATCAACTCAATGCCTGGCTGATCACGGGATGCGGAGTGGCCCGGGTGCGTCCCGACGACTACCACAACGGCGATGCCGCCTACCCCGGTCCGGAGCGTATTACAAGCTGGAGCATCCCGTTGGGAGCCGGGGTGGAGTGGCATCTCACCCGGACATGGTCAGTACAAATCGGTATGACGGCCCATCTGATCATGAGCGGAGAAGTCGATGCGTTCGATTCCGGTGCCCTGGCGACCCGCTTGCGTGAAATCCATGGTATTCCTGACAACCCCAACCGCATCGAAACGGCGAATGACACCTGGCTGACACTCTCCCTGGGATTACGGTGGCATCTGTTCGATGACACAGATTTCGATAACGACGGCTTGAGCAATGAGGAAGAGCACCTGTCCGGGACCAATCCCTACGACGCCGACACTGATGGTGACGGACTGACGGATTATGAGGAATTGCAAATCTATCATACCAATCCGTTGTACTGGGACAGTGATGGGGACGGGTTGAGTGATTACCTGGAGGTCATGCGCTACGGGACGGACGCGAACGACCCCGACACTGACGGTGACGGACTCACTGACCGCGAAGAGACTCTGCGGGACGGAACAGACCCACTTTCCCCGGACACCGACGGTGACGGACTCAGTGACGGTGAGGAAATCCGCATCGGCAGCAATCCGCGCAGAGTCGATACCGACGGGGATGGCCTCCCTGACGGCGAGGAAGTTTTGATTCACGGGACAAATCCACTGCTTCCCGATTCCGACGGTGACGGGATCAGTGACCGGGATGAAATTCACGTTCGCGAAACGGATCCGAATCATCCTGATACGGAGCGGGACGGCCTGACCGACTATGAAGAACTATTCATTTACAACACCGATCCGCTCAACACGGATACAGATGGCGACGGGGTCAGCGATTATGACGAGTTGCGTCGCTTCGCCACGGATCCGCTTGTTCCCGACTCAGCGGCATCACCACCACAACAGGGAGAATAACGTGTTACGATCTACTTTTTTATGCTTCGTCCTCCTGCTGTTTCTTGTATTTCCTGTATTGACAAGGATGCAGGCACAGCCACGGGAGGAGTTGCAGCGCCTCGAATCGATGTTGCATGCACGTGAGCAGCGTGGCGTCAGAGATTCGCTCAATGTGCGTCTGATGCTTGATATCGCGCAGGAATACCGGCGCAGCAATCCGGAACGGTCGCTCGGACTTGCGCGAAAGGCCGAGGGACTGGCGCAGACGCTGGGCGACCATGCCGGTCTGGCGATGTCGTTTACCAGCAGTGGCATCACGTATGCACAGCAAGGTGCCTGGGTGCGGGCGTTGAATTACTTTCTCAAGTCTCTGCAACTCAAAGAGGAACTTGGTGACCAGCATGGAATGGCGGCGCTGCTCTCGAACATCGGCGTGGTCCACGGCCGTCTCGACGACGAAGATCGTGCACTGCGTTATCATCAGCGCGCGATCCGGTATTTCGAATTGGCCGACGACAGCCAGGGACTCGCCTATACATACAATAATATAGGAGTTATATATTTGGATCAGGGGCATTATGACCGGGCCATGGAAAACCTGCTCGCATCGATGAAGCTCAAAGAGGCACTCGGTGACACGCCAGGACTTGCAAGCACGTATCTCAACATCGGCATCACCTGTTTCATGCGGGGGATGATGGATGCTGCGCTGGAGAACTATCAGCAGTCCGCAAAACTGTATGAGGGCATGAGAGACAGACACGGTCTGGCAGAGGCCATGCAGCGCATCGCGGCGCTGCACCTGCGCGAGGGCAATGCGGCGCGTGCCTGCGACATTGCCTCCCGCGCACTGCGTTATGCCAGGGAAACGAATTCGCGTGTTGTCGAGCGCAACGTGCTGAAGATATGTTCTGATGCACGTGCCGTGCTCGGGGACCATGCCGCCGCCCTGCGCTTCCACCACCAATACACCGCGTTGAAGGATTCGCTGTTCAATGAAGACAGTTCCAAACGTATCAATGAAATGACCGCCAATTATGAATTTGCCCGACGCGAACGCAGCGACAGGGAAAATGAACTGCTCAGAAAAGAGCAACGTATCAGGGAAATGGAACTTGAGCAGCATGCCACGCAGTTGCGGCAGCAACAACAAAATATCGAGCTGCTCAACCGGGATAAAAAAATCAATGATCTGCAGCTCAAGGAACAGGAGGCCATTGTGCGGGCACAGCGGCTTGAAACAGCAGAGCAGAAAAACAAAATCGAATTATTGAATACGACACAGAAACTCCTGCAGCGCGATCGCGCGCTGAAGGATGTGGAGCTGGAGAAGCATGCGTGGCTGCGGAACATGCTCATACTCTCCTCTCTGCTGCTGGCTGTCATTCTGCTTCTGTTCGCAAATCGATACCGGATGAAAAAGAGATCGGCGCAAATGCTCGAGGAGCGGAATGTGAAATTGCAGGCGGCCAATACAGCCATCCGCGAACACGAGGTGATGCTGCAAGCACAGGCAGAGGCAATTGCGCAGGCAAACGAAGAATTGAAGAGACAGAATACGCTGCTCGAACACTTGAATACGGAGAAGAATGAATTGATGGGTATTCTCTCGCATGATCTGCGTAATCCCATCAGTACGATTCGCATGCTCGCCGAAGCCATCGGCGAGGAAGGGAGGAATCATGAATACGTGCAGCGCAAGGCCGGACAGGTTGCCGACACCGCCGACAGTCTGCTCGTCCTTGCCAAAAATCTTCTCGACATCAACCGTCTCGAAGCCGGCCGTATGCAACTTGATTCCGCTCCTGTCGATGTCACTGATATCATACAGCGCGCAGCCGGCAATCACCGGAGCTGGGCGCGGACCAAAGGCATTGTTCTTGATGTGGAAGTGACGGAACAGGAGGTCATTGCATGGGGCGATGATGCCGCCATCATGCAGATCGTCGATAACCTGCTTTCAAATGCAATCAAATATTCGAATACCGGGACGCACGTGCATCTCTCGATTGTCGCCGATGTCGATTCTGTCCGCATCATCATAGAAGACGAGGGTCCGGGCTTCAGTGCCGGCGATCTGGAGAAGATGTATCGCAAATTCACCCGCCTTTCCGCCCAACCCACGGCTGGAGAACCTTCTTCCGGATTGGGCTTGTCCATCGTTCGTAAACTTGTCGACAGCATGCATTGTGACATTAGTTGTAGTAGTGTGGAGGGGAAGGGAACGCGTTTTATTGTGACCCTTCCCACAGACATTGTCATGACCTGAATCCTCATCCTTGTTGCTGCATCATATCTTCAGTTACGGTGATGAACGCAAACGAACACAAATAGAAGGAAGCTGATTATTATGGAGCATCTTACCAAGGACACGTTTCTCAAGAAGGTCTTCGATTATGAAAACAAGCAGGAGTGGGAATATGCCGGTGAGCGTCCCTGCATCATCGACTTCTATGCCGACTGGTGTGCCCCCTGCCGCATGGTGGCCCCCATACTTGAAGAACTGGCCGAGGAATACAAGGGCAAAATAGACATCTACAAAATCGACACGGAAGCCGAGCAGGAACTCGCCGGCGTCTTCGGTATCCGCAGCATTCCGTCGATTCTTTTTGTCCCCATGAACGACAAGCCGCAGATGGCTGCCGGTGCCCTGCCGAAAGAGAGTTTTGTCCAGGCCATCAACGAGATACTGCTGGTCGAAAGCGAAGCTTCGGTGGAAAACTGATTCTTTTCCCGGCTTCAAGAAAGAAGCAGACTATAAATAAACTTCTCTTTCCTGTAGAAGAATAGTGGTGACAGCAATCCCGGCTTCTCAGCCGGGATTGCTGTTTGTATGACAACATCCGCCAGTATTGTACAGGTACGAACAGGCCCCGCGAGTTGCGGGGCCTGTCTTTCCGGCATGGTGAGCTGAAGGGAGGATGCTGCCGGTTGTCCCTGGTGGATGCAGAGCGGTATCGTTCCGCTCTGCCTTATTTGATCAGATGCATGCTGCGCGTCTGCGTGTTGCCATCCACATCGAGGCGATAGAGATAGACGCCGCTGGGAAGGCCGGACGCATCGAACTGCACTTCATGCCTTCCCGCCTCCTGCCTGTCTTCCTGCAGCACGGTCACTTCCACACCGAGCAGATTGTACACCGACACGCGCACCATCCCCGCTTCCGGCAGTCGATAGCGAATCCGTGTCGAAGGATTGAAGGGGTTGGGATGATTGCGCAGCAGTTCCGCCTGCGGCGTTCCGGCATCGATGTGTGTTTCAATGCCGTCGTCGGCGTTCTCCACGGCGGTAGCGTAACGGTCGGTCACGGCCGCTTCCCAGGATTCCTCCGCTGCAAACATATCCGCCGTTACAAATACCTCCGTGCCGGCGAGCATGGAGAGATCCACTTCCCGTACAGCCAGGGCGGCGGCGGAAGCGAAACCGTTCAGAGGGAAGGTCTCCACGCGCAATACCTCTCCGCTGCGGGCATCGTTGACATTGAGCAGGATTTCCGCGCGGGAATCCTCGTGCTCAACACCGAAGCGCTCGATATCGACCAGCAAGACCGCATCCGCTTCCGGGGTGAAGACCTCCGTCCGCATTTTCTCGGCCACCGTAGTGTTGATGCCGATGACCAGCGAATCATGCGCCTCGTTCCAGTCAAGCTCCTGCACGCCGCCATCGGCATTGCGCAGGCGCGGCTGTGCCATTCCGAAAGAAGCAAAGGAAGCATCGTTGCGCAACAGAATCTGCCGCATGCGCAACGTCGGGTGTTCCGTCCGCCGGGCGAGATTGCTGCGCGAAGCCCGGAGCTGCCAGGTGTAGGGACGCTGCGCATCGTAGGAGAAGACGTCCAGTAACCCATCGAACACCGGCGACCAGACGGTCAACGACGGATCCCAGCCCTCGGCATGATGCAGCAGCAGCAGTGAACCGTCGAAGCGTGCCACGCGGAGCTGTCCGTTGCTGTCATTGTAGACGACACGCACGGAATTGGTCTTGCCGCCACGCGGCGCCCTGCCGGGCTGTGCGCCGATGCTCGGACTGCAGAGACTACCGCTCGAAATGCTTCCGCCCACCAGTGTGGTGGTCGTCTGCCAGCTCGGTCCGCCGGGCAGGGAGGGAAGGGAACGCTGACGGACAGCGAACATCCCACCGAGCGAAACACCTGGCTGCGCCGGCGAAGTGACCGACAGTGTCGATGCGGGCCAGGGGGAGTACCAGCTCTGCACGTCATAGGCAACGAACACCGCACCGAGATCGGTGACTGCAATCGACGGTGCATGTTTTGCAGGGTACGCCGTGCCGACCGTGCCGGTACGTGATTGCACGGTTTCGATGCTCTGCGCGCCCCCGGGCTGCCAGCCCCATATCCGCACCGGGTGCTGGCGTCGGTCGAGCATGAGCTTGACATAGAACACCGACCCGTTTTCGATCCAGGCGATATGGAAACCATAATCCATACAGGCGATCGAAGGTGTCATGGTACTTGCCGCGACGCTCGGAAAGCGGGGTTGATCGGGCCGTCGTGCGGTGATATTGCCATGGGCGAGCACCTGATTGTCGATAATTGGTACGCGATCCTGCAGAACAGTGAAACGCAGTTCGTACGCTTCTTCCCAGACCAGGCAGAGTACCGGTCCGTTCCCCACAGCGCCCTCATATGAGCCGAGTGCTGCAATCGCGGGTGTGCAATCCGCCATGGCGACAGGTACCGAGTAAACCGTCTTCCACTGCTGCAGTTCGTACAGCCGGACGACCACTTCGCCGTCGCTGAGATAGGCAATCCAGGGTTCGCCGCCGATGCTCGCCACCGCAGGACGCGTAGCCTGGCGGCCCGGATCGCTGACGCACTGTTCGTTCGACCAGGTCAGCCCGCGATCGCTGCTGGAGACATACCAGATACGATTGCCGCTTTCATAGGCCGCATGATAGATGCCCTGCGGATCGCGTGCGACCTTGCGCTGCGAGTTGCTCTGCGTGGGCGCCTGCGGCAGGTCGCTGCTGCGATGTTTTTTGTATCGCGCAAGGACCATGGCATGCGGTTCGTGGAAGTCCACGAGCTTCGTGTCATACTCGTCTGCATGGGAATACGCGGGCAGCGGCGGCCACATTGTGTTTTTGGGGTCGGGCAGGAGATCGGCATACACCGGCTCCCAGCCGAGAAAGGCATAGTCCCCGGCGTCGAGGGCTCCGGACTTGTGCGTCTTCGCATACTGCTCGAGGCGCAGTGACGCGCGGATGGAGTAATAATCTTCCGGCGGCATGAGCGCATCGTAGATATTGAGGAATATCCCTCCGTTCGCATCCATTGCCGGTACAGGCCGGTAGGGTTCGAAGCGATCGGGCTGTTCGAGCGTCCATGCCGAGGAGCGCGACGGATCCACCTGCCAGGGATTTTTGAACAGCGGGTAGTCGCTGCCGAGCGCATTGCCCAGTTCGTCGGTCATGAGCAGGTCGGGGGTGTTGTGTGAATGACTTTCGAAGTAATTGCAGAAAACATCCTCCTGTCCGGCAAGCACATAGTCATCCCACTGATGCTCGACGGTACTTCTGCCATTGTCATCCTGCCAGAGTCGGAACTTCGCTGATGACTGCGGATGAGGATTGATATGCGCACGCAGTGAAAGTGCGTCACCTGCCTGTTTGTTGAACACCGTGCCCGACTGCGTCGCCGTGGCGGGGAAGGGCCGGGTGAAAGTATCGCGGGTAAAGAAGTCACTGTAGCCGGAAGCGCCGACTGTCCACAACCTGTACTGCTCCGGCATGTGGAGCTGTGCGGCGAACCAGTGCAGCAGCGTGGCCGTGGCACGGATGACATAGGGCAGCGTGTGATCGCGGATGTTGCCGAGCATGGCTTCCTTTTCAGCCGT
>JAGTUW010000232.1 GCA_018224345.1 Bacteroidota bacterium | reverse complement strand
GCAATGCAGAAGGATTTTTCCTGGGATGCATCGGCGGAGAAGTACATCGATTTGTATAAGAAAATACTCAAGCAGAAATAACGGAATTCTCCTGGTGTTCTCACTTGCGTGAATTTTCCTTTGATCCGTTGTGCAGGGAATTCTCCCTTGCTGGTGATAGGGGAGAGAGTGTATCTTGCTTTCTTATCATCGCCGGATGATTCCCGGCGACACTATGAATAATAAGGACTACCTTCACGTGCGAATATTTACCGCGATCGCAGCTATGCTTTTGCTGCTGACTGCCTGCCGGAATGATCCCGATCCCACGGGTATTGATCTTATTCCGGACAGTGACCTGATCGGTGCCGCGCGTTTCGATTCCCAGAGCGACTCTGCGTCAATGAGAACCTCCCAATATGCTCATGTTGCACCCCATGGTTCCTCGACGCTGCTTTCGATCGGGGAAGCCGACGCATACAACGCGCGCGCGCTTTTACGCTGGCTGCTCATCCCTGGCGACACCGTTGCATACGGTGGCCGCATCATATCGGCATTTATCCGCCTGCATACGGTACCGTATCATGTCGGCGACATATCTGCGGTCATGCGCATCGAAGCGCGTGAGATCATGAGTTTCTGGAATTCGTTTACTATCACTACCGACAGCTTGCCGGGTCTGGAGCGTTCTACTGTGCCCGTGGGTGTGTATGAACAAGACCTTCCCGAAAGCGGAAGCATCGATATTCCCCTCGACAGTGTACTGATTCGCACATGGCTGGTCAACAGCATCGAAGGCAGATACACGGAAAATCGCGGCGTATTGCTCGAAGCTCCCGGCAGTGCCGCGATTCGTGCTTTTCACTCGCTTGATGCCACGGCTGGCGAGCGCCCTGCACTGATTGTCGTCATGGAGACCAGCGGCGGCATCGACACGATTCGCGGTGAGAGTGCCGACGACACGTGGCTGGTGACCCGTCCGGAAGAACAGGCCTCCGGCCGTATTATTCTGCACAGTGGTGTATCGGTGCGTGGGAGATTGTTTTTCGACGTCTCCGCCATTCCGGCAGCGAGTATTGTCAATCATGCAGAATTGCGTCTGACAAAGGATACGGAATTGAGTACGCGCTATTATCGTGCCGCCGATTCAGTGCTCGTGTATGAGAATCTTGACAGTACGCAACAGACACCGAGCAGCAGCGGATTGATCACTCGTACGGACAGTGAGCAGCCTGCGGTTCTGATAACCGAAGGAGCCGCCCTGACACGTGCCGTACAGAATTGGGTCAACAGGAAGTGGAATCATGGTTTGATTCTTCTGCCAATGAATGAGAATACCGATTTGGATCGTTTGGCTATTTTCGGTGCTGACTCCGATGCGGAAAAACGTCCGCGTCTGATCGTGACCTATACAACCCAACCCTGAGCCGGCATGAAGAAACTGATTTTTTTCCTTTTGCTATTCACCACTGTTGCCGGCGCGCAGAACGGCGGAACTGTCGAGTCCCGGTACGGAATCGGTGAGCTTGATCTGATGACAACATCGCGACAGAGGGGCATGGGGTCATCCGCTGTCGGTCTTCTGTCGGCGACGGATATCAACAATCTCAATCCCGCCGCCTGGTCGGGTGTCAACGGTCTGCGTCTCCAGGGAGGGATGTCGTTCGAATATATCGCAATGTCACGATCCGACGAAGCAGTCAGCAGCGGTGCGATCAAGGGGTTCAGCTTTCTGTTCCCGCTCGAGGAGCAGTTTCGACTGCGTCTGGTCACTTCCATACTTCCGGTGAGCCGTTCCGAGTACTACACACAGGGAAACGGCATGCTTGAAAACGATCCTTATACGGTCACGTACCAGGGGTTCGGCGGGTTGTCGCTGTTTCGTGCCGGCGTTTCGGCTGAGCCGATACCGCATATAAAGATCGGTGCTGCCTTCAATTACTATTTCGGAAACATTGATCAGGCGTGGGAGCTGCGCTTCGACAACACCGCGTGGTTTCCCGCGCGTCAGAGACGGGCGACGACGCACAACGGGTCGGGCTTCCTTTTCGGTCTGCTCTATGACGGAATCCGTGATTTCCACATCGGTGCATCCGTGCGCCCGGCCACCTCCGTGCGTGCCTCGCGCAACATGGTGTTTGAATACACGACACAGGATTCAACCGTCAGCGGTGCGAGTGGGACACTGGATCTTCCCCTGGCCTTCTCTGCCGGGATCGCCTGGCAGGCGAGCGAGCTGCTTCTGCTAACCAGCGAGTACAGCCGGCAGGACTGGACCGATGCATTGATGTTCGACAGGAAACAAATCGGGCAGGGTGAAGCGTATAAATGGTCTGTCGGTGCGGAATGGTATCCTTATAAAAACGATACAGAAGCCCGCACACTGAGCCGCACAGCTTTTCGTCTCGGATTTTTTCTTCAACAGCCCTACCTGGCAATCGACGATGAAACAGGAATGGAATACTTCATTACCACCGGCATCGGTTTCCCGATATTCGGCAACAATCGCGGAGATTTCGCTCTCGAATACGGATGGCGTGGCAGTGAGAGCCAACTGCTCGGTAGTCAGAACATTCTTCGCGCCACCCTCTCTGTCACTGTCGGCGAGTCCTGGTTCATCCGAAAAAGAGATTAAACTAAACTGACTTCGTTCCTGGAGAATATTATGCAACGCTTCATGTACACCTTCATCGGATTGACCCTGCTGCTGCTTGTCTGCGGTTCACCGACTATCGTTCATGCACAGAACGGGGAAGATGAGGAGACGGAACGTCTGCTTCGGCGTAACTGGAGTCTCTTTCTCGAATATTTCAAGACAAATGACTTCAACGCAGCGAAAAAAGCGGGTTGGAAGATACTGGAGCTCAATCCTGCCCGTTTCACGACCTTTCACCCACGGATGATCGAACTCTACGATTCGCTGGTGACACGCGCGGAAGATGAGGAAGTAAAGGCAGGTGCTGCGGATACGCTGATCTGGTTAATCGACAGTGCCATCGAACACTTCCCCGACCGGAAGAATGATTACCTGCTGACGAAGGGATATCAGCTCGAACGGCACTTCCCGGATCTCGAAATGGAAGCAATCGATGCGTATGAGAGCGGAATCGAAGGTGATTACACAACTGCGGATATGTACTATCTCTCGCGTCTTGCGATTCTGTATTCGAAAAATCCCGAAATGAAGCAACAGGCGATACAGGTATTGCAGGCGATTCTTCTCAGGGAACCGAACAACGAGATGGCACAGAGTATGCTGAAGAATCTGATGGACAATCCCGAGGAGTATATCTCCATACTGCGTGATGCGCATTATGCCGATCCCGGGAATGTCACCAAGCTGTTTGAACTCGCCAATGGCTACTATGAACTGGTGCAGCAGTTTGACAGTTCTGCGGTGTATTTCGGGAAACTGACCGGAATGTCTCCGGAGGTGATCAATTACTGGCAGCGCTACGGAGCTTCGCTGATGTTCATCGAAGATTACAGAGCCGCTTCGGAGGCTTACAAAAAAGTAACCGAGCTCGATCCGGAATCCCGCGATGCCTGGATGAATCTCGCACGTTCTGTCCTCCAGGCAGGTAAGCTCTCCGAGGCCCGGACCTATGCCGAAAAGGCATCGGCACTCGATCCTTCCTGGGGCGCCCCTCACATGGTCGTCGCAAATGCGTATGAAACAGCGGTTTCCCGTTGCGTCGAAGGGACACGCGGAGGCTGGGCGAATATGAAAGTCATCGATAAACTTGTTTATCTTCTTGCACAGAATGAATATGCACGGGCAGCGCGGGATCCACAGTTCGAAGGACAGGCACGTGATCGGTCCCGTGCACTTTCGACACTGATTCCATCATCCGAGGATCTGTTCCTCAACAAGATTCCCAGAGGTACTCCCTATCTGATCAACAAGGATTGCTACGGCTGGATCAATCGTAGCGTCACACCATAAGGAAACAGATGATGATTGCTCTCGCCGCCGACCACGGAGGATTTCACCACAAGGAGCGTTGCAAATCGCTACTTGATGAACTCGGACTCGTCTGGAAGGACTTCGGGACCGACAGCGCCGAGGGCGTTGATTATCCGGACTTCTCGCATGCCGCTGCTAGAGCCATACAGCAGGGAGTCTGTGACCGCGGTGTATTTTTCTGCGGTACGGGTATCGGGATGAGTATGGCAGCCAATCGGCATCGGGGGATTCGTGCCGCCGCCTGCCAGGTACCGGAAGCAGCACGGATGTCACGATTGCATAATGACGCAAATGTGCTTGCAATCGGTGAACGTCTGGTCGACTGGGCACTGGCTGAACAGATGATTCGACTCTGGCTCGAAACTCCGTTCGAGGGGGGGCGCCATGAACGACGTATTGGAAAAATCGAAACTGAAAAATAAGGTAACGGAACGTCAGAGATCGAGCAGT
>JAGTUW010000231.1 GCA_018224345.1 Bacteroidota bacterium | reverse complement strand
CCGGATGTCGATACCGGTAGGACAGACGACCACGCACTGATGACAATCGACACAGTCACCGGCTTTGCGTTCGACGTTCTTCCGGAACTTCTCTCTGGGTTCGCCGCGCACAAAATCATAGGAGATCACCACGCTGCTTTCATCGAGCAATACACCCTGGAGACGGCCGTACGGACAGACCAGCGTACAGACCTGTTCGCGGAACCAGGAGAACACGAAATAAAATGCTCCGGAGAACAACAGGATGGTGATAAACCCTGTCAGATGAGCGCTTGGCGGGGCGGTGACAATTTCCAGCAGTTCGTCCATTCCGATGATGTAGGCGAGGAAGAGATTACTGATGAGAAAAGAAATGCCGAAAAAAATCACCTGCTTGGATACTTTCTTCAGAATTTTGCCCGTCGTCCATGGAGCGGCGTGCAATGCACGCTGCTTATGCGCATCACCTTCAATCAGGTATTCGATTTTCCGGAAGACCATTTCCATGAATATGGTCTGAGGACAGATCCAACCGCAGAATATGCGCCCATATACCGCAGTGAACAGAAAGATGAACACGACGGAGGCGATCATCAGAAGAACAAAGAGATGGAAATCCTGCGGCCAGAAGGTGATACCGAAAAGAACGAATTTCCGTTCGAGTACATTGAACAGCAATAACTGCTCATCGTTGATCCGGATGAATGGCGCCAGAAAGAGAAATGCCAACAGCAGCCAACTCACCCAGGTGCGCCAGCGGAAAAACCTTCCGAAAGGTTTTTTCGGATAAATCCAGTTCCGTCCACCCTCTTCATCGACTGTTGCTATTCTGTCTCTGAAGGTGACCTCCGCTTTCTCCGTAGCGGTCGCGGGATCAGGTGCTTCCATTCATATTCCTTTCAAAAAATCCTGTCATCACAACGTACACCCTCACCGCATTGCACACAAGGCAACACGGCGGTGCTATGTATCGGAGCAGTGATATCGTCCGGCCGGCCCTTCACCGGCATCACTCCACTTTTTCGCCTTCCGGTGCTTTGGGATTCGGTGGATCCGTGCCCTGCAGTCGCACCAGGACATAGCTGGCGACTTGCTCGATTTCCTCCTGCGAGAGAGTCTTTTCCCAGGCAATCATACCTTTGGCAGGGACACCCTTGAAAATGACACGCAGGACGTCCTGCATCTCTGCTCCGTGAATCCAGTATTCATCGGTGAGATTCGGACCGATGCCACCTTCACCAGCGTTGCCATGGCAACTGAAGCAGTGCACATCATAAACGCTCTTTCCGGCTTCCAGCGCGGCATCATCGGTCAACGGTGCGGTCAGTGAAGAAGCGATCGCGCCCGCCGTGGATACCGAGGGAGCCGACGGTGCAGCGAAGGCGCCGGAGTCGAACTGTGTGTACAGTTCGGGAAACAGCACTTTCAGTTTTTCAAGATCCTCGGCCGTGGCGGTATTCATAGCCCGGAAGATATGCTCATCAAATGGAGCGTTGACGACGCGGTCGAGCTCGTGTCGCACGCGTGGTGTGAGATTCTCCTGTTGTGCCAGGTAGGGCGAAGTGTAGCGGCTGAATACACCGCCACCGGCTGTCTCCACCATGGGCTCGACGTAATTCGGGTCGATTTCTTTCAGATACTCGACACGCTGCGAATCGCCGGTGCCCAACACCATGTAATGGATGACGTAAATGACGGAAATAATTATGGTCAGGTAGAACAGGTTTTTCCACCAACCAGGAAGTTCGTTGTCGTATTCCTGTATCCCGTCGTACGCATGATCGAGTAATTCATCTTTTGGTTTGTTGTCACTCATTCCTGCTCCTTCTGCGCAGTTGTATGTTCTTCATCATCGGATTCGAGTGGGAGATTCTTCATCTTGTTTATATATCCTTTTTTCAGAAACAGCACCCAGATAATCACTGCAACAAAGGCGATGAAAAAAAATACAGTCGCCGTGATACCGAGCACCTCATAGAGAGATAGGTCAACGAGTCGTTTGAACATAATTCGGTTCCCGGGTTAGTCCGTGTTGATGTCTGTACCCAGTCGTTGCAGATAAGCGATCAGCGCAATGATTTCCCGATCCCACGAGGTCTCAATACCGCTGGCCTGCAATGCGGCGGCGATTTCCTCCGCCTGTGCGCGCAAGTCGTCGCCTGCCCTGTCCTCATATCCGTAGGGATAGGGAACACCGATCTTGCGCAATGCTGCAATCTTGGCTTTGAGTGAAGTGAAATCCAGCCTGTCTTCGATCAACCACGGATAAGGTGGCATGATAGACCCCGGCGCCATGCTCGTCGGATCGTACATGTGATTGTAATGCCAGGCGTCGGGGTATTTCCGGCCAACGCGATGCAGATCGGGACCTGTTCGTTTCGATCCCCAGAGGAAGGGATGATCATAGACGAATTCCCCGGCTTTCGAATATTCACCATAGCGTTCCGTTTCATTGCGGAACGGTCGCACCATCTGCGAATGGCAGCCGACACAGCCTTCGCGTGTATAGATGTCGCGTCCCTCCACTTCCAACGGGGTATAGGGCTTGACCTTGGTGATCGTGGGGATGTTCGAATCGATAACGAACATGGGGACATTACCGATAACGGAACCGATGGCGATGGCAAGGAAGGCCAGGATGGTGAAACGGATCGGACGACTCTCAAGCCAGCGGTGTCCCCAGTAGGTTTTATCCTCTCCCGAATCTGCGGCGTGGAGTGGCGGCGCTTCGAACTCCACGTTGCGGATGAATCTGCCGTTCCTCATGGTCTTGATCAGATTGTACAGTCCGAGCAATGCGCCACTGAGATACAGCAAGCCACCCACCACCCGCAACAGATACATCGGGATGAGCTGCAGGACGGTCTCGAGGAAATTCGGATACTGCAATACACCATCGGTTGTGAATTGCTTCCACATTAATCCCTGGGTGATGCCTGCCCAGTAGATCGGAATGACATAGAACAGTATACCCAACGTCCCGAGCCAGAAATGCGCATTGCCGAGTTTGCGCGAATACAGCGTCGTGCCGTAAAGTCGCGGCGTGAGCCAGTAAATGATGCCATAGAGCATGAAGCCGTTCCAGCCGAGCGCACCGACATGGACATG
>JAGTUW010000230.1 GCA_018224345.1 Bacteroidota bacterium | reverse complement strand
CGGTTCGCCCACGGCGACATTGAGGCCTCTTCGCTGCCCAATCGTGTAGAAGGGATAGCCGTCGTGCTCGCCGATCTCCCGCCCTTCAAATATGACCTTGCCACCGCTGACACGTTCTTCGAGTCCTTCCACGTTATCTCTGAGGAATCGTGAATAATCGTTGTCCGGGATAAAGCAGATTTCATAACTCTCCTGCTTGCGGGCAGTGTGCACACCGAGACGTTCGGCAATGCGACGCGCCTCACGTTTGCTGATTTCACCCAGCGGAAAGAGCGTTCGCGACAGACTTTCCTGTGAAACAGCCCAGAGGGCATAGCTCTGATCTTTGTCTCCATCGATACCACGACTGATCCAGTAACGCCCGCTCACCGAATCCCGGCACAGACGTGCATAATGCCCCATCGCGATGTATTCGGCGTCAAATGCGTCCGCATGTCGGATCAATTCCTCCCATTTAATCTTCCGATTGCAGATGACACAGGGATTCGGCGTATTCCCCGCGATATATTCACCGACGAACATGTCGATGACATGCTGTTTGAAGGTAGAGGAAAAATCGAGTATATAATGCGGGATACCGAGATCCAGACAGACCGCCCGTGCATCGTTGATGCCATCGAGTGAGCAGCAACTGCTCTCACCGGAGACATTGCCTCCGACTTCGTCATAATTGTACGTCTTGATAGTAATGCCGATCACGTCATACCCCTGTTCAACCAGCATCGCGGCCGCGACGCTCGAATCGACACCGCCCGACATCCCGATCAACACGCGTGGCTTGACAGCCATGGATACTCCTTTCCTTTCATTTGTCCCTGCCGGTCCCATTCCTATATTTGAATGGCACCTGGCATATCGCGGAACGTACTATTCCTGTAAATACGGAAATTTTCTCTCATGATTCCAGCCGAAAAATCTCCCCTTGTCGAACGTCTGATGACCAGATATTTTCTGCATCGCCTGCGACGCCGTTTTGCCGCCGTGCGCCTCAAGGGAGGGGAACACGTCCCCGCGGACGGCGGCGGCATTCCGGTAGTACTCTACGGGAATCACCCGGGTTGGTGGGATGCCGTGCTGCCGCTTGTTCTCTCGCGCCGACATTTCCGGCATGACGCCTACGCCATGATGGAGGAGCAGCAGGTCGCCCGTTACGGGTTTTTCAGGAAGATCGGCTGTTTTTCCATCGTTCGGGAAAACCCGCGTGAGGCCCTGCTCAGTCTCAGGTATGCAGAAAAACTACTCAAGCAAAGTTCACGGGCCCTCTGGCTGTTTCCTCAAGGCGTACTGACATCCGCTGAAAAGCGTCCGTTGCGCATGTTTCATGGCACCGCCCGCCTCCTTCGCGATCTTGGCGAAGTCATCGCCATTCCCGTAGCCTTTCGTTACGAATTCGTTGAAGATGAACTCCCCGAGGCCTTTATCGCATGCGGCAAACCCTGGCATATCCGACAGGAGGAGCGTGTCGACGTGCGATTGACGACAGATTTACTGACTCAACTGCTGGAACATGAAATGAATGTGCAGCGGGAGGATGTCATGGAACGCACATTCGATTCCTATACAACAATTGTCAGGGGAAAACGATCGATCAATCAGTGGTGGGATGAATTGCGTACCTGAGACGGCCCACCGGTCGGGACGTACACCTCCCCCTCTCCCCGCAGCACCGCTTCAGCAGCGACAACGCCGCTTCGTACGGCCCCTTCGATCGTAGACGGGAGTCCTGTTGCCGTCGCATCACCAGCGACAAACAACCCCTGCACGGAAGTCTGCGGCAGAAGGCGGAATTGTTCCATGCCGGGAGCGGGCACGAAGGTTGCACGTTTTTCCCGGACAGGCAGAATGTGCAGAATGTCGTCAACCGCCAGCTCCGGATTGAGCAGACGCAGTTCTTTCAGTAACAATGCCCGGAAGACCACGGGGTCCGTGGTTTCCTGTCCGCTTGCTGCCGAGACTGTACAGGAATAATGCCATGAAGCATCGCGCGATCTCCCTTTGTAAAACACCCATTGCAATGTCGTTCCCAGCAGTCCGGTCATCGGCGCTTCCCCGAGAGACCGTGTAGTCCAGACATGAATGGAGAGAATTTCCGAAGGAATGAACCGGCGCCAGGACAGTGAATCCGGCAAGATCCATTGCACAATGCCTCCTCTCACTGCCACGCTGCTGTCGCGATCAACGGTTGCAATCTTATCGCAGGCCCAGGGAGCGACGGCAAGAACAACACTGTCCGCTGCATATCGCTCGTCAGCTTGCACGCCCGCCACGGCCAGACGTCCGTCACTGATGGAATACGTTTCAACGGCCGTGGCCGCGACGCCTGTGCGTATTCTTGCCCCGCGCGCTTCGAGGGTCTGGCGCACCGGTTCAATCAGGAGTTGAGAAAGCCCGACAGTGGGCAGGAGAATATCCGCGGCCTCCGCCCCGGCAAAGAAGATTTCCCGTAACACGACAATCAGAAGTTTCGCAGATGCATCCGCGGGTTCGGTATTCATCGTTGCAAGAATCACCGGTCGCCAGAACAGCGCGATCGCCTCCTTGCCCTGTGCACAACGACGCAACCAGTCCTCCGCACTGTACGCATCAAGATTCTGCAATGCAGAGTGCGAAAGCCATCGCAATCGCAGGGCGGTACGCATAATACCGAGACGTGCCGGCAGCGGAAGCAGATCGTAGCGAAGGAAGGCTTGTACCAAAGACAGCGGGTGGGGACCACCCCCTGCCCGCAACCATGCGCTGTTCCCGTTGGCATGCCGGAACGGAAGAGCGAGGCCACGCATGCGCTGCAACAACGGCACGGGAGCGGCGGCGCGGTGTGCGTGGGTATGCGGCGGATGCAGCCGGGGAGCGTCGTTTTCCCCAATGTTCACGCCCGCCTCCGTGAGATAGCGCAGAGTAGCCTTGTAGCACCCCATCAGCACATGCTGTCCGTTGTCGATGTCCTCACCCGACCAACGGTCGCGAAAGGAACGTCATCGCCCTCCGAGCGTCGGCGCCCGTTCGAGTAATGTAATGCGGATCCCGGAGGAAGAAAGAGCGAGCGCAGCGGAAAGGCCGGCCAGGCCTCCTCCGACGATAACGCAATG
>JAGTUW010000229.1 GCA_018224345.1 Bacteroidota bacterium | reverse complement strand
AGCACCTTCGTCGGTGGGCAGGGGTGGGATGAAGGACGCAGCCTGCGCTTTACTCCCGAGGGAAAGATCCTGGTCGCGGGCTATACCAATTCCAATGATTTTCCCGTCACTGAAGACGCGCTGTACGATAACCGTCAAGCGTATGACGAAGGCTGCGTCTTCATTCTCTCACCCGGCGGCAGACGTCTGTTGTATTCGACCTATATTGCTTGGAACACATATGAGGATTCGTGGGCTGCATACCTCGACGACGACGGTGTGATGACGGTGTTCGGGTTGACAACATCAACAGATCTTCCCATCAGTGAACATGCTTTCCAAATCCAGAAGGGTGATGCACCGGAGTCCAATCCCTATATTGCGGATTTCTATGTTCTCAAGTACCGGCTCGACAGCGGTGAGATACTTGCCTGTACGTACCTCGGAGGAAGTGGGAGTGAGCGGTATCCGAATTCACTCATCCCCCTGCCAGACGGGAGCGTTTTTGTCAGCGGAAGTGGCAATTCAGTTGATTATCCTCTGACCGAAGGGGCACCTTTGTCTATTCCCGATACATACTCGGCAAAGATATCATTTTTAAACTCTGATTTGTCCGAACTGCTCTTCAGCGCGGAACTAGGCGGACACGGTCATACTCATATTCGTGGTCTGTTAATCCTTGAGAAAAATCTTATTTTCGCAGGGCTGAGCTATGCCGGCGATTTCCCGACGACAGCAGGTTCGTATCAAGAGAAAAAGAGGGGCGAAATCGATGCATTCTTCACCATACTCGATCTCTCATCGGTGCTGACCGGGATAGAGACTCCCGCGGACATTCAGAAGACAGCGGTGCTGTCGTCGCAGTATCCCAATCCTGCACAGAGCGAGACGACCATCCCGTTCTCGCTTCCGCGGGCGGGACATATCCGCCTGGCCATCCATGACATGATAGGCAGAGAGGCCCTCTCCGTGCTGGATACACAGCTCGATGCCGGTGAGCATCAGGTCACCGTTGCCCTCGGTCATCTGTCACCGGGCGCCTATCTCGTCCGCCTCCTGACTCCGGCAGGAATGCAGTCCCGGATGCTGCATGTGTTCTGAAGCGCAGTAAATGCAGGGTTGTTTTTCACAGTGAGTTGTCTGCACGGTGTCTGTCGTTACATGTTTCTCCAGCAGAATTGACTGGATTATTCTCTCCAATAACGAGATATTGATGCAGAAATTGAGAACATACATTCAGCCGATCATAATACATTCATACACACTGGAGGGTGGAATCATGAAAACGTTTTCGATAATAATTTTTTTATTTGCGGTTGCTGTCAGTGGACAGGATATCGAACATTGGGAATTTCAGACTGCTGACGGCAAACCTGACATCCAGGATGCCGGTGGGGTGGTTCTCTGTTTCGGGGTGCGGGACTCTTTTTACACGCACCTCCCACCATATGACTGGCATAAGTTGCTCTATATGCATGTTCTGGAGCCCGATGGCAAAAGTACGAAGCATCGGCTGCACGATTCGGGAAGATTGTATTATAATGTGACAGATGGCGATAAGTGTTTTTACGATTATGTTTCTGCAATCACGCAGAAGGACGACGTACTCGTCGCTGCAACATATCGCAGGTATTGGTCTTATTCATTTGGTATGCATTTCACCGGTGCAGGACCACTGCAATTGTTTCTGCTTCGCAATGGTGAGCTCACGCAGATAGCAACATGGGAAGCGGGAGCGCAACCGGCACTGCTGACCGCACGCGACGGGACTACGTATCTTGCATGGGAAGAGGTTTCCTATCTTAAATCGGATACGGCTGATGGACGCTACAACAGTACGCTGCAAACTGTCAGCATCACTCCGGAACTCGGGATAGGGGAAAAGGAAAGTATCGGAACTGGATATGCTCCCGCACTTGTCGAACGGGAGGATGGAACAGTATACGTTCTTTACCGTACCGCCGAACATTCAGCCAGAACAAGGGAAAGCATGGGACTGCACATGCAACGCATTGATTCCCCTGCCGGATCGAATATCGTGGTAACGGATGGTCAGCGTGCATCGGAGCGTGCGTTCAGGCCCCCCAGTCACCTTGTCACCGAGGGGCCTGGCAATACATTGCATATTGTCTGGGATCTGGATACGGCATTCGTGTACTATCATTTCGACGAGGACAACAATGTGTCATTCGGCGGTAGCAGTATCGGAACAGGGCTGACATTTGCGAAGGATGCCGATGACTATCCCGTGTTTTTCTGGCGACAGAGAGACGGGGAAGAAATAAGGTGGTCATCCGCCACGGATGGCAGGTTGTTCGGGCTATCTCAACATATTTCGCATACTTCTGAAGTCAAATCCTGGACCGCCATGCGAGGGCCCGACGGACATGTCAAACTTCTGTATCCTGTCGGCCAGATCAGGGATACGCTCTATGCCATACGTGATGTGCTGTCTCCACATGCCGATCCCGTCCTGGTTTTCGGACTTCCCGAAGTTGGCGTGGGAATCATAAAGTGGATTATGGATCGGGATTGGAGACTGTACATCCAGCATGGAAGGACATGGGGAGCGAACAACATCGATCCGGGTATTTTTGCACTCAAGGATGTCACGCTCGGCTGGGAAGAATCACCGGTGTTCGTGAAGGACATGCATATCGGCGCCGTGTATCCGCAACCTGTGCGAAGCGGCTCCGCACTGAACATCGTACTTCACGTTCCTGAACCGCGACGATCAGGACGCTTCATCCTCTTCGATCTGCTCGGACGGGAACGATACACTCAGGATATTTCCGTACACGAAGGCATTGATCACCATACCTTGCCCCTGCCATCCCTGGAGCCGGGCTTGTATCTGCTCTCAATTCTGACACCGGATGCTTGTCATACGTCAACGATTATGATTACAAAGCAGGAATGAGCGTCGGTGGATCAATAAATAATATTCACCACGGAGTGCACAAAGTTCTCAGAGGGTTATTCCTGTAGAGACACGCACCGCGCATCTCTACAGGAGCGGCGTCGATGCATTCCCGATCAAGCCTCTGTAACCCCTGCCTGCCCCGCCGAAGCGAAGCGAAGACGGGGTGCGCTCTGCCTGTGCCCCGCAGGAGCGAAGCGGAAGCGGGGTGGTGCAATTCTTTTCGTGCTGCCATCCTTCATGGAATCATCCCGGCCTGCACGACGTTGTCAGTAAACACAGAGCTGATCGCTGCGATCGGCTCTGCATCATGAATAACTGACAGCAAGGGTAAAATATGGCTACCGGGAAAAGACGCGAAGGGATATTCGATTATCCGGATCCCGCCACACTGCCTGCCGATGGCGGTCCGGAATACAACCGGCTGGTGTTCACATCCAGTCCCTACCTCCTGCAACATGCACGGAATCCAGTGCAGTGGTATCCATGGTCGGAGGAAGCATTCGAAACCGCGGCGCGTGAAGACAAACCGGTCTTTCTCTCCATCGGCTATTCCACCTGTCACTGGTGTCATGTCATGGAACATGAATCTTTCGAGGACGAGGAAATCGCAGCCTTCCTCAACCAGCATTACATCTCCATCAAAGTCGATCGTGAAGAACGTCCCGACATCGATCAGATCTACATGACGGTCTGCCAGGCGATGACAGGCGCCGGAGGCTGGCCGCTGACGGTGTTCATGACAGCGGATAAAAAGCCGTTTTTTTCCGGTACCTATTTTCCGAAGGACGACCGGTACGGCAGACCGGGCTTTCTCCGCGTCCTCACCGCCCTGCATGATGTCTGGCGCAACGAGCGCAGCAAGATCGATTCCGTCACGGAGGAACTGCAGCAACAGCTCACCAATGCACTGGGGTCGGCACAGGGAGCGATTCCTGCCGACATCCTCGACCGCGCAGTCGAATCGTTCAAACGCAGCTATGATGAAACCTACGGTGGTTTCGGGGTCGCGCCGAAATTTCCCATGGGACACATGCTGTCCTTTCTCCTCAGACGGGCTACGGCCACCGGCGACAACGCACTGCTGTCCATGGTGGAACACACCCTGATACGCATGTACCGCGGCGGACTCTGGGATCATGTGGGAGGCGGCTTCTGCCGCTATTCGGTGGATCGCAAATGGCTGGTGCCGCATTTTGAAAAAATGCTCTACGACAATGCACTCCTGCTCTCCGCGTACACCGATGCCTGGCAGATTACCGGCAACACGGCCTATCGACAGGTGGCCGGAGAACTCATCGCGTATCTGCGAAGGGAAATGCTCAGTCCTGACGGACTGTTTTATTCCGCCGAAAATGCGGACAGTGAAGGTGAGGAAGGCCGCTTTTACGTATTCACACGTGGGGAATTCGATGCCTGTGTGGGCGGGAAGGCATCCATGCTCGCGGAATATTTCGGTATCGAAGAGGCGGGGAATTTCGAGCAGGGAAAAAACATTCTCCATATCGCCGACGACCCTGTGGAATGGGCGTCGCGGCACGGACTCAAGCCCGATGAGGCACGCGCCGTCGTCGACAATGCGCGCGCGGCATTGTTCGAATACCGTGCGCAACGTGTGCACCCGTCGCTCGATGACAAGATTCTGACTTCCTGGAACGGCCTGATGATTTCGGCGCTGGCCCGTGCGGGACAGGCCTTCGAAGACGACGGGATCACGACGATGGCTTCGCGGGCGGCCGATGCGCTTCTCGCTTCGCTGCGCGGCCCGGACGGCCGGCTGCTGCACCGCCGGCGAGGAACGGATGTCGGCATACAGGGATTTCTCGAAGATTATGCGTTTCTCATCCAGGGCCTGATCGATCTGTACCAGGCCACCTTTCACACACCGTACCTGCGTGCTGCGACAGAGCTGACCGATGACATGTGCAGCTATTTTGTCGATGAGAATGACGGGTCCCTCTTCGTTTCCGCGCATGACGCCGAAGAACTGATCGTGCGTGGCAAGCAGGCCGATGATGGCGCCCTGCCATCGGGCAATGCCGCCGCGGCGTACAATCTCATGCGTCTCT
>JAGTUW010000228.1 GCA_018224345.1 Bacteroidota bacterium | reverse complement strand
TATCGGTGCCGCCGCGTTCGTCTCTTTTGGCCTGAATACACTTGGAACGAAGAAAATCACCAATCCGCAGGGTAACATCGTCAACGGTGAGGGTGCGGATCCCGCACTGTTCCGTCCGATGAACGAAGTTGACGCAAGACGTGGTAATTTTTACTACATCGCAAACTCCGCGACAGCATATTACTGGCGCGATCTCGGGTTCATGTTGAACGGGCTTCGTCTGCATGCCGGTATTGGTTACCTGAAAGTGATTGAAGCCACACGACAGAATGAATTTGATTTCCCGGATCGCACCATCTGGAACTATGACAGTGTCAGTGTTGTCGGCGACGAGAGCGTGCTTGACCTTTTCGTGCGGCTCTCCTATGACCATGACGGGAAAACCACCTACGGTGTCGCGTTGCAGTATTTCAACGGCGGCATGATGGGCGAGGTCTACCTCAACATCTTCAGTTGGTTGCGTGCGGAAGTCAAGTACTCACGTATGATCTTCCGTGATCCCGAGATATGGGAGAACAATGAGATGATTGTGCCCGGCCTTCGCTTTGGGTTCGCATTCTGACGTCGGCATCCAGCCGCAATGAACAATGACGTGCAGGCGGTGGCTCACACCCATCGCCTGCATATGTTTTGACTCTTATCGGCCTGACAATGTGGAAGCAACGCACGGCGACCGCCGTGCCCGCGGAATGCGTACGAGTGTCCCCGAAATTGATTATGACAGTATTTCCGTTCGTCCCCATACCCGTTGTCATCTCTCTTCTCCTCGCTTTGTCGGCTTCACAAGCGCCGCATTCGCGTATTGACGAAAGCGGGTTGCGTGTATCCGGTGACAGCCTGCGCAAACCAACCATCATTTCCGCACGCAGCAAAAACCCGCAGGAGGTGACTGTCTCGATCCGTGCGGTGGATATCAGCCGCTACCCGGAAGCGAGTGTCATCCTCGATGCGCGTGATTCCGTCGGAAATCACTATCCGAATCTGCGTAAAAACGACATGACGATTTATCAGGACGGGAGCCCGGTAATCATCGAGTCGTTGGAGCGCATCTCCGCCGATAACAGTGTACCGGTCGATATCGCCTTCATTATCGATCAGACCGGGAGTATGTCGGCCGAGGTCTACGAAGTGAAAGCCAATATCATAGATTTTACGCGGCGACTGGCTTCTCGCGGTGTTGATTACCGACTGGCGCTGATTACTTTCAGTGACCGGATCGAGAGATACAAGGATTTCACCGAGGACGTAACCACCTTTATCGGCTGGATAGATGGAGTCAAGGTGGGAGGGGGCATGGATGACAATGAAAATGCCCTCGAAGCTCTCTACGAGGCGACTTCATTCAAGTATCGGCAGAATGCACAACGGATTTTTATTCTGATCACCGATGCGATGTTCCATCAGAAAGGGGACAAGGGTTACGGGAGAACGGAATTTACTACGGAGACAATGACGGAGTTCCTGCTTACACAGAACGTGAAGCTTTTCGCCATCACTCCTCCGCAGATCGAAGAATACAAAGATATGACGGATGCGACCCGCGGGAAGCGCTTCAATATTATAGAGGATTTCAGTTCTATTCTCGATGAATTCAGCGAATCACTCACAAGTCTGTATGCCGTACGGTACAGGATCGCCGAACGCGTTCCGCCTGAGACAATGCAGTTGCAGATCCGCAATGCACTTGATCAGGTCGTTTTGGAAGAAGAAGTAACGGTACTCGACGTCGACAAGAAGTTTGTGCTTGACAACATCCTTTTCGATTTCAATCGTGCGACATTTGACATGTCATACACCGATGAACTAAGCAGTATGCTTGAGATGCTGCACACGTATGAGAACATGCATGTCGAGATTCGTGGTCATACAGATTTTATCGGCAGTGATGAATACAATGTTGCACTTTCGGATGCACGGGCACGTGCCGTGAAAAAGTTTCTCGTCGACCGCGGAATCAGTGAAGGACGTATCACGACGCGCGGGATGGGAAAATCCTTGCCGATCGCACCGAACGATACGGAACTCGGGCGCCGGCTCAACCGTCGCACCGAAGTCATCATCACGAGAAAATGAGCCCAGTCAACAGGACCGGGTGTGTTCATGAATGGCGCGAATTACCCGGGTGATGCGCACGTCGGTTATTCTCCCATGCATTTGATGACAAGACGTTTTTTGCGTTGTCCGTCAAATTCGGCATAGTAGATCTGCTGCCATGGGCCGAAATCAAGCGTCCCGGCTGTAATGGGAACAATGACCTGATGATGCACGAGCAGGTTTTTCAAATGGGCATCGCCATTGGTTTCTCCGGTGCGGTGATGACGATAGTTTTGTCGAAACGGTGCCAGCCCCTCCAGCCAGTCATCGATGTCCTGTAGCAGGCCATCTTCTGCATCATTGACCCAGACTCCCGCTGTAATGTGCATGGCGGAGACGAGGACCATCCCTTCGCGTATGCCGCTTTTGTACAGAGCGGATTCGACTTCGGTGGTGATATTGATGTACTCCCGTTTTTTCCGGGTATCGAACGTCAGGTATTCCGTATGAAATTTCATACTGTGCTCCTCATGTAAACGGTAATGGAAGATGAACGAGCTGATGAACCATGATAGGAAAGGCGATGCGGAAACGCAAGAGCCGCAGTCGATCGAAGTGACGCTTGACAGGGTTGTCTGGTTTGCCCGTGACAGCTCGTTTGTCGTCTGCCGCATTCGCATTGATGATGATTTATTTCCGCTTGCTGCGGTCGGAGAAATGCTGTCTCCTTCTCCGGGTGATCGTTATGTTCTCCATGGGAAATGGGAAACACACGCGCGCTATGGACGTCAGTTCCGTTTTGTCTCTTATGAACAGAAATACCCCGAAACCGCTGCAGGGATGGAACGTTATCTGGGGTCCGGTATCCTTCCAGGAACAGGACAAGAGACCGCACGCCGGATTGTCGCACACTTCGGTGATCGTACGCTCGAAGTTATGAACAACGAAATCCAGCGTTTGCGTGAGATCAACGGCATCGGTGAGAAGAAACTTGAAACAATACAGCGGGAGTGGGACCGGCTGCAGGGGGTACACAATGTCATGGTGTTTCTTCGTGCGCACAATATCAGCAGTGCGTGGGCTGTCAGGATTTTTCGGGCCTACGGTGGTGACGCAATGCGCATCATGAGGGAGAATCCGTATCGCCTGATAGAGGATATCGAAGGACTCGGCTTTCTCGTCGCCGATGGAATAGCAACATCCCTGGGCATTCAGCCCGGCGACGAGCGGCGAATTGTCGCCGGGATGAGCTACGCATTGCGTGAAGCTGCGCGACGCCATGGACATACCTGCGTGCCTGAAGAGGATTTTTTTCGCCGTACCGCGTCGCTGCTCAAGGTTGAGGACGATCAGGTCCGGGAAGGCTTTGCCCGGGCAAGGGAGCAGGGGTCTGCCTTTGTCGAGGATGGCTATGTGTATGTTCCGGAACTGCTGCATGCGGAGAAGCGGATTGCCGAAGAGTTGAAAACAGCGTTTTGTGAGGAATGGAACGGTCTCGATCATCTGGGTCTCGATGAGAGGCTCGCCGCAGTTGAACGGCAGCGTGCGATTCGGCTCAATGCACAACAGGTGGAAGCGGTACACAAATGCCTTGCGGGACCGGTCTGCATACTGACCGGGGGGCCGGGTACAGGAAAGACGACAACATTGACGGGGATTCTTGATCTCGCCAGCGGGTTGAAATGGAAGATTGCGTTATGTGCACCGACTGGCCGCGCGGCGAAGCGCATCACGGAAATCACCGGGCATGAAGCCAGGACGATTCATCGTCTTCTTGAATTCGACCCAGCAGAAATGGTGTTCCGGCGCAATGATGAGAGGCGACTCGAAGCCGACATTCTGGTTGTCGATGAGATGTCGATGGTTGATATCCCTCTTATGGCTGCATTGCTGCGGGCGCGTCCCTCCGGATGCAGGCTGGTGCTGGTCGGTGACGCTGATCAGTTGCCTTCCGTTGGTCCGGGCAGTGTCCTGCGCGATCTGCTTTCCTGCGGGGACATCGATCGCGTCATCCTTCATCTTGTATTTCGTCAAGCGGCGGATTCCAGTATCATCACGAATGCACATCGTATGCGGGAGGGGTACATGCCGAAATTCGATACGAAGGTCATTGGTGTTGGAGAAACGTTTTTCAAGGAAGTGTCGGCGGACGAACAGTTGGCAGACCTGGTGCGTGCTCTTGTTGCCGAGCGCATTCCGGAAGAATTTGACTGCGATCCGATTCGTGACATTCAGGTACTTTCTCCGATGTACGATACTCCCGCGGGTGTGACGCATCTCAATTCCGTGTTGCAGCAGGCGGTCAATGGGAGCGCACGTACATTGCTTCAACGTGGAGACCGCACGTTCCGGCTGGGTGACAAAGTCATGCAGACACGGAACGACTATGAAAAGGAAGTCTACAACGGTGATATCGGCTTCGTGCGTGATTACGATGAAGAGGGAGGAGCTCTTGTTGTCGGCTTCGATGATCGGAGCGTTACGTACACGCCGGAGGAAAGCGATGATCTCGTGCTCGCCTATGCGATCACCGTCCACAAAAGCCAGGGAAGCGAGTACGAGGTCGTCATCATGCCCGTTGTCATGCAGCATCGCATCATGTTACGTCGGAATCTGGTCTATACCGCCATGACACGCGCTCGCCGTGTCATGTTGTTTCTCGGTCAGAGGAATGCGCTTTCGATTGCCGTTGCAAACGCGCGGGAACAACGTCGCTACGGTTTACTTGCGCAGCGCATTTCCGAGGCACTCCGATAGAATCAGCACGGTGGATGTGTCTTTTGCGTCTGCGCCACTGCAGCGACCGCCTCCGACGTCTATCTCCACTGCAGGAAAAAGCCTATGGGCCTACGGTTGATTGTAGGTTTCCTCATTGCAATGAGCTATATTACCATGTCATTTGCGATGTGATCTCTCTCTTAAGTGAATTTGCGTGTCAAATTCGGAAAAGAGCAATGCCTCTCGACATGATTCGAAAGAAAAAAATCCCGACGATAGATAAGCTTGGTCTTTCAAATCCGCAGAGAGCGGCGGTTGCCCGTATGATTGCGGCAGTGAAGAACAAGTACAAGAAACTGTTGCATGATGCGCATGAACGCATGCACATCATCGCGGATCTCACGAGCAGTATCGAATTCTGGTACAATGTCAATGGGAAATACGAGTACGTAAGTCCTTACTGTACAGTTGTGCTCGGTTATGAACCGGTGGAATTCATGCGGGACGGATTGAGACTCGAGTCCATCGTGCATGAAGATGATCTTGAACGTTTTCGTGCTGATCGTGCCCGTGCATTCGACGGCGAATCAGGCTCCGACGTTGAGTACAGGGTGTATGCCAAGGATAAGACGATTCATTACATGCTGCTGAGCTGGAATCCTGTGTTGACCCGCAAGGGGAAGCACATCGGAATCCGTATCAGTTTGCGTGATATATCCGATTACCGTCGATGCAGGCATTTCGCACAGGCGTACGAACAGTTGACCCACGAGATCGCCGACGAGTTGCCGCATACCGGCATCATCTCTCTTGCTCCCGACCTGCTCATAAGCAATTGGAGCAAGACAGCGGTGCGCCTGTTCGGATGGTCGAGGGAGGAGGCGATCGGGAATACGCTCCCCGGTCTTTTCGGCAAGGAAACCGATACACTTCTCGAAGGGCTTGACGTCCTGGAATGCACAGGTCGTTTCAGCACGAATCTTCTCATACATGCAAAGGACGGCAAACAACTCGCTGTCCGGGTTGTCGCACTTGTTCTCTGCGATGTAGAACATACGCTTCACCAATACACCTTTCTCGTGTATCCGATTGCCT
>JAGTUW010000227.1 GCA_018224345.1 Bacteroidota bacterium | reverse complement strand
CGTCGCTCCAATCCGACGGTATGTTTGCGATGGAGAGATCAATGATGCGGATATCCTGTTTGATGGCTTCAATACGCAGGCCAAGTTCGTACTCGAGGTTGTTGAAGAGAAAGCGTCCTCGTCCGTCAGAAACGGTCAGGAACCCTGTAAACGAAGGAGTCTCCGCTGTGCCGGAAACGGTAATATCCGCGTTCGCCGTCCCGGTCAACGGAGAAAACAGCCCGAGGAACTCCTCGGTGAGTGTGAGCGGAAAATCCCGCATCTGTACACGGAGATTGGCGATAGCCTCGCCGGAGACTTCCTCCTCCTCGCCGGTGAGGGAAATGCCGACCGGGAGACTCCCTGAGACGAAGAAGACCTTCTCTTCTTCTCCTTCCTGCGTCTGATAAATCAGTTCGGAATATAATTCAAGCATAGATTCGCTATAGCGGGATTCGAGAGTCATTCGGCCGAAATGTGCACCACGAAATCCGAGATCATCGATGAAAATATCCGCGGCCAGCAGTGGCGCACTGTCATCTCCGGTCAATCGCGCCTCGACGAAGCCGACACCGCTGAAACTTTTTCCTTCACGGGCGGCACCATCGCCGGTGAGCATATATTCGAGTGCCTCGATTTCGAGACTGTCCGCATAGACCGTGAAGTTATTCTCTCCCCCCGTGGACCTCTGGCCTGAGGCACTCAGGCGCATTGCTCCGTTCCCGATATCGAATGAGCGCAGATCCATACCCGCGGAATCGATACGAAGTTGAATTTGTCTCTGATTCCGCCATGCATCGCCGCGATACAATAGTTCAAGCTTCGGGAGGGTGATGTCGTAACCGTAATCCACATGGCGTGCCGAAGCGGTGAGATCGATTTGCGCCAACGTGTCAATGAGGCTTCGCAGGTGAAGCATCGGTGCAGCATCTCTCCAATCGAATTCGAGCAGTGTACGACTCAGCCGCATCCCGTCAATATGCAGGTCACCAGCAGAAATCCGGGTACTCAGCAACAGATGTTCAAGCGGTTGCTGCAATTGCAGGTCACGAATTTCATATGTGCAACGCAATCCGGCAGCCAACCAGGTACGCAACGAATCCACAAAATAAAAATCACTGAGAGCGACTTCCCCGTCGATATCAAATCCACGCACTCCCCCGACAATGCTTCCCCTCCAGGAGCCGCGCAGAAGAAAGGTGGATGCATCGAAATAGCGGGCAATACGCTCCGGGTTCTTGAGCGTCAGAGTATAGCGCAGATCCATAAAGGAAGCACTATCATCTTCCGCTTCACGCGGATCGGCCGGTGACGCTGCAGCAACACGGCCAACCGGTGTCACTTGCATACCGCGGGCGGCTCCGGTCTCGGTTTCCTCTCCGATATCCGGTGTCAGCGTATAACGCGCGAACGCCCCGCTGAGCGAGTCAAGTTGGCGTGTCATATATGTCGCGAAACGTGGCAGATCAAATTCTCCTTCGAGTCGGACATCGGCATACTGGGATTGGACGAGCAGCAGTTCCGGTTCATTAACAGATTGTCGCAGTTCAACAAAGAAGGTATCCTGATCGATACGCAACTCCTTAAGCCACGAAGGTTCCAGCATGATCTCCACTTCACCCGAAGCCGTGGAAAGGTCGATGCCGTCGCCATGCGCGACAAGTGCAAAATTCAAGTCACTGCTGAGTTCCTCATCATCGAGCAGAGGTGCCAGATCGAGGTTGCGGGCATCGGCGACAAGCCGGAAGCCGGTGATAGTGTCGGCCCGAAAGCTCATACCACCCTGCACGCTGATTGTGCTCGTCCCGAGCGCGGATTGCATATCCAGATGCAGGCTGTCACGCTCAATCTCGAGGGAGGCTTGCAGCATGTGTGCCAGGTTCCCGCGGAAACGCGTAGAATCCCCGTTCAGGCTTACCGCAGCCTCCATCTTTCCGAGTTCCGTTCCCTGTCCGCGAATTGAAGTCCGCAGGTTCAGCGCACCAGCCAGCGCGCTGTTGTTCAATGCCCTGCCCGGATCGAAGTTCCGTGTGCGCAGCGTCGCTTCGTACAGCAGCTCATTACCGGACAGGTCCATAAACATGTTGCCTGCGATGTCTCCCGCGTCACTCTCCATATCCATTTCCACATTGAAGCGCAAGGGTGTGCCGCTATAGAGCAAGGAATTGAAACGCACTCTTCCCAGTCCCGACAGATCCATGACCGGAATACCGGGAAGAAAAACAGGGATATCTCCTGCATGTATGACCGTTCCTTCGGAAACCGCATCGATAGTCATCTCGCTACCATCGAGAATATTCCGCAGTTCCCCGCTGAATAAGAGACTGCTTTCAAGAGCATCGAGCCGCAACTTCTTTATATGCAGCTGATTGAAGCTACCACGAAAATCCAGATCGAGACGCGCAGTGGCCCCCAGAAAGTCGAGTGATGGAAGAAAGTACTGCAAGTCACGTATTTCCACCGTCGGAGCATCAAGCCGGACGTCAACCCGCATGCGACGTAATACATCCTCGTCGATGTCACTCAACAAATCCACCCCTTCGATCGAAGCACTCAACAGTAACGCCGATCGCTCTGTCTGCACTGAGAGCCCTTCAATAACGAGAGATGTATCGCGAAGGGCGATATCGCCTGAGAGATTCTGCATGCCAACTTCTCCGAATTCATTCGACCATGAGCAGCGGTTCAGCGTCAGTGACATTTCCTCCGGAGCCACGGTCAATGACAACGCAAGATGCATCTTCTCGAACAACAAGCGATTGGCATCGAGCCGTGTGGTGGAAAGCGGTTCCGTGACAGTGGAATCATAAACGAGCAGCGTCCCGTTGAGAATACGCAGGTTCTCCACGACTATCACCCAGTCGAATGGAGTCGTGGTCGTATCTTCATCCTCCGATGGCGGAATGAGCGTGCTGATATTCCAGTCTCTCCCCTCGGCGCGGGTTATGGAGATGCGCGGTGTATTGAGTGTCAATTCCCTGATAGTAATGCGTTTCCATGGCGCCCGGAAAAAATTATAGCGGAGCACGATGCTCTCGACTTCCAGGATACTACCGGCATCATCGGTCAGGGAGACTTCGCGAAGTTCCCAGCCGGTGAAGAGATTTCCCGAGATAGAGGAAATTTCGAGTTGCCCGTTGAGTGAGGATTCTGCGGCATCAATAATCAAATCCCGCAGAAGGGAGCGGAAGGTATCCGTTTCGGAAAAGCCGATGAGCGCGGCAAGAAGAATCAACAATCCGAAACCGGAAAACGCGAGAAACCGAAGCAACCGCACGACGATGGGACGTCGCGGCCGGGATGTCGGTGTGTCAGCGTTTTTGTGTGCAGTATCGCTCAATGATAGTAGCTATGATGTTTGTCGAAGAGCGTCCCTTCGTCAGTGGTATGGTGAGGACCTGTCCGCCTGCTGCCTCGACCTCGTGCCGGCCGACGATATCGTCAAGCTGATAGTCTCCACCTTTGACCAGTATATCGGGCAGGAGCTCGGAAATCAATTCATAGGGTGTATCTTGATGAAATATTACGACATAATCAACTGACGCCAGCGCCCCCAACACAGCGGCACGGTCCTTTTCCGCTACAATCGGTTTTTTCTCTCCCTTCAGACGGTGCACACTGGCGTCACTGTTGAGTCCGACCACGAGCGCATCCCCGAGCGCCCGTGCATCATGCAGATACTCGCAGTGTCCGCGGTGCAGGATATCGAACACACCATTGGTGAACACCAGCCGGCGGTCATCGGCACGCAGCCGCGCACGTTCGGTTTTCATTTCCTCCCATGTCATCACGCGGCCCATCAATCCATTACTCCCAGTCGACCGAGTGCAGCCTCGTAGAGGAGATCGCGGTTGACCGGTACGATGCCTACTTCCTCGCAAACGAGTCCACCGGCGAGATTCGCGATATAAGAGGCCTCTGTCATATCCGCACCGCCTGCCATCACGGTCGCCAACGTCGCGATCACGGTATCTCCTGCGCCGGAAACGTCTGCGACTTTCCGTGCCCTGGTCGGGACACGGACGATCCCATCGTCATTTCTCAGCAGCAGCATCCCCTTCTCGCCGAGGGTCAGGAGAACGTGATCGCATTCGAGCCGCCGCTGCAATTCGCGGGCCGCCTCGATGAAGCTTTCCTCATCGAGCATACGCATGTTGAGGGCATCCTCGGTTTCCGCACGGTTCGGCTTGAATACCGTGACACCTCGATACTCGAAAAAATTGTTGTATTTCGGATCCACCAGTACCGGGACCCCCGCCTGCTGCGCGAGTTCGATGATACGCGCGATCAAATCCGGCCCTATTACTCCTTTATTGTAATCCTGGAGAATGATCGAGTTGAGCGAACCGAGATGCTCCTCGAAGCGGTCGAGCAACCGCCGTGTCGTATCCTCACTCACTGTCTGCCGGTTTTCATAGTCGATACGCGCGACATGCTGACTACCGGCAATGATGCGTGTTTTGACGGTTGTCGGGCGGGTGGCATCATCGACGAGGAAATCCGTG
>JAGTUW010000226.1 GCA_018224345.1 Bacteroidota bacterium | reverse complement strand
CGACGAGAAAATCCGTGATGATATGCTCACGTTCAAAAATCCTCTTCAGTTCACCGGCGTTGGTATCCGTACCGACGACACCGAACATCACCGGGACGGCGCCGAGGCTTTTGATATTCAATGCGACGTTGGAAGCGCCTCCGGGATGGTTGCTTTCCCGCAGGACATCGACGACCGGGACGGGCGCCTCCGGTGAAATGCGCGTGGCACTTCCCCAGATATAGCGATCGAGCATGACATCGCCGATCACTGCGATAAAGCGGTTCTGCAGTTGAGAAAATATGTCATGCAGGCGAGGTTCGTCGAATTGTATTGTCATGGCTGTCGAAAAAACTGGTGAAGCTGTGTCCACGCACTTTGCGTGTTTTTGCTGTGATAGTCGGGATGTTCGGGATTGAAGAAGAAGCGCCTGGAATCCTTGTAATAATATACCTGCAATTTCTTTCCTCTCTCCATGAATTCCTCGCGGAGGACATTGACATCCGCCAGCGTGCAATCCGGGTCATACTGGGCGACGTGCAGTATCAACGGGCAGCGGGCGTCCAGCAGACGTTTCAACGCCTTGACACCACCGGCCGGGTAGAACAGTGCGGCACCTTTGAAAAACGGGAAACGCGCAACGACTTCCATGGCTACGTTCGCGCCGATGTCGGCGGCCAGCAATTTCAATCGTCCGTTCGATCCGTCTTCATTCATCAATTCAACGGCGACGTTGAGTACACGTTGAATATCGCTGCTATCGACATGCGCGGGAGGGATTGCCGAAAACGACTGCTCCGGTGCAGAGAGCAGTGGCATGCTATACGCACGAAAGCCAAGGGTGGCCAGTACTTTCAATGTCGCCCGAATGTTGGCTTGCTGGCCGTAACGGTCGGAGAGCACCAGGACAACCGGGCGCAAAGCGTCAGTGTCGGGGAGATGATACTCGACACGTATGGAATCCTCCTCAAGGGGAATCCAGCGTGCACGCGTTTCGGGGGTTTGCGAAACACAAACCTCGTACAGGGGCAACAGCAGAATATAAAGCCATGCGTATCGCATATCCGGTCTGCAAGAAAGAAACAAACAAACAAATCGCCACGGTAACCCGTGGCGATAAAAAAATACGAAAAAATGGTGGGAAAACGTCCCCCGCTCAGTGTAGCGGGTGGTTTTCATGAAACACACGGAGACGTTGTTCCAGCTCCGGGAGCTGTTCCTCGCGCACCAGCGAAACGCAGGCACGGATACCTTCCAGGCGCTCGCTCCCGGTATTGGCCAGAGAAATCGCACTGATGCCGTAATAGAGCAACTCATCGATCAGTTGCACACCGTCCATACCCGGATAGGCGACGGTAAAGTAAAACCCGTCGGCGATGGGTTCGTCCTCATCCTTGTCATAGACAATATAGAAGCCATTGTCAATGAAGAATTTCTTCATGACATGGGCTCGTTCTCCATAGATCTTCACCTCGTCGATGAAACGGTAGGTCGCGTCATTGGTCGCTTTCAGCAGAGCGGTGAGTCCGTATTGCGCCGAATGTGTCACACCTGCGGAAACGGCATACGCACCTCCATAGACCATGGCGCGGCCGAATTTCGTCTGTGTGAAATACCTTGAGAGTGTCGGGATTTCACGATCGAACAAATGATCGGAAATTGCGATCATACCGATACGTTGTCCCGCATAACTGAAGGCCTTTGAACTCGAGATCAGCAGGACATACTTGTCTGTGTACTTCCCGACGGTGGGCTGAAACGGTGGTTGACCCGGTACGGAATAATCCTTCCGGAAATCCATGGTGAAATAGGCGAGATCTTCCATGACGATCACGTCATATTTCGTGGCCAACTCCCCGATAATCCGCAATTCCGTATCGGTGAAGCAGATCCATGTCGGGTTGTTCGGATTCGAATACAGCAGACAGGATATATTTCCTTCCCTGAGAATGGCTTCCAGAGGTTCGCGCAGTTTTTCTCCGCGCCATGGATAGACATCCAGGCTGCGATGCTTGATGCCGAGGACGTTGAGTTGCTGCTTGTGCACAGGAAAACCGGGATCGAGAAAAAGTACGGTATCCTTGTCCGGGTTCATCCGGCCTGCGACCATAAAAGTGACGAAGCTGCCGCTGGTGGACCCGGTGCACGGAAGACAACCCACCGGACTGATGTCCAGATCGAGATACAGTTTTGCGAAGCGCGATATTTCCACTTTCAGTTCCGGCAACCCCTGAATATCGGGATAGAAGGAGGCGCAGCCATTATCCAGGGCTCGCTTTTCGGCTTCCAGGCCGATGCGTGCTGCCGGTAGTCCGGGGATACCCATTTCCATACGGATGAAGTTCACTCCGCTTGCCGACTCGATCTCATTGATCAGGGTGCGTATTTCACGAATCGACGCGCGGCCTACGCTTTTGAGACCGCTTGCCTGAATTTTTTCATTGACGATGCTGGCGTCAATCGGTGTTGCTTTCATGTCTTGCCTGCTACTCTATGGGAAGGGACACGTAATGATATGCGGTCCTGATGATCAATTCTCCCCTACCCTCGCACTCACGCAACCTACGCAAAAAATACCAAAGCATGAAGGCGGACACGGATATGCGCGTTGCGCGATCTCAGCATTTGTACTCAAAGCCGCAAAGCCGCAGCATTTTGCACGCGAAGCCGGAGTTTTGTAGCTTACTTTGAAAATTTATTTGAATCTACATTCTGCTCAACAGTGACGCTGTCATGGCTTTGGTTCATTTTTAATACCGTCTGGCGATCGCGCCATTTCGAGTCGAGTCGTGTCGTGTCGTGGAGTATCGGATATGAAGCTTTATATCAAGTATATGGTAAGTATACGCTGCAAGATGGTTGTCAAGGCTGCGCTGGATGCACTCGGCCTCATGTACGGGACAATCGATCTGGGTGAAGTGGAGGTCAAGGAGAGCATGACATCCAAACAGCGCGAACTCCTGCGCTCCACCCTGCTACTTTTGGGCCTCGAACTGATGGACGATAAAAAAGCCATCCTTATCGAGCGGATAAAAAACACCATCGTCGAGATGGTCCATTACACAGATGCGTTACCGAAAATCAGTAATTCGAAGTATATCGCCGAGCGACTGGGGCACAACTACACGTATCTCGCAAACCTGTTTTCCGAGACGACGGGTACGACGATCGAACAGTTCATCATCGCGCACAAGATCGAACGCGCGAAGGAACTTCTCCTGTACGATGAGCTGAATCTGACAGAAATATCATACCTGTTGAATTACAGCAGTGTGGCGCATCTCTCGGCACAATTCAAGAAGGTCACAGGATTGACGCCCACCTTCTTCAAACAGATCAGACGCAAGAAACGCACCGTTCTTGAAAAAAGTTAGTTTGGATGGGACCGGTGCAGGCCGGAGATGCTGAAGCATGGCTGCGACTGTGCATATTCCATCGTCATTTTGCTGTACGCAACGCAATAAAAACCCCGCCACTGCTGGCGGGGTTTCCTGTCTCGCATTGTTCATGTCTAGCGACATGCAAGAGGGGGCAGCTCTCATCTTACTTGAGAACTTCGACAAAGACATTCCTGTTGTACATTCTACCTTCCGGAAGACGGTTG
>JAGTUW010000225.1 GCA_018224345.1 Bacteroidota bacterium | reverse complement strand
GGCCGAAGCGTCCGGGCACATCGGAGTACGATCGTAATCTGACAGTACCCTGAACACCATGCGCTGCAACGACGGCGCCGATGATGCAGAGTTCTTCAGTCATGGATATTCGTTCCGTATCTGTTGCCGGGTTTCAGGAATGCGCAGCTGCCGACAGGCCTGCCTGCCACCGGGAATTATTCCGCCGCCGGGGTATCCGTCGCCGGTGTATCGGCTGTTTCGGCCGGAGCTGCATCCGCAGCGTTCCCGGCTTCCGCCTTGGCGCTTGCCTCACTTGCAGCTTTCTTTTCTTCCTCAGCCTTGGCACTTGCCTCGCTTGCAGCTTTCTTTTCTTCCTCAGCCTTGGCTTTTGCTTCGGCTTCGGCCTTGCGGCGGGAACGGAGTTGTTTTTTGGAAACGACATTCACGTGACGTGCTTCCTTGGCCTGTCGCCATTTATCCATTTCCTCGGCAATCTCCGCTTCCGACTTGCCCTTTCGCAGCAGATGGAAACGTAACATCACGCCGGCTTCACTGAGCAGACTGCGGGCGGTATCAGTGGGTTGCGCGCCAACCTGCAGCCAATACAGAGCACGTTCTTCGTTGATTTCAATATGTGTGGGCGTACGGAGCGGCTCGTAATTACCGAGCGCTTCGATGAAACGTCCGTCACGGGGATAGCGGGCATCGGCTGCCACGACTTTGTAGATCGGAAGTTTTTTTCTGCCTCTTCTCTGCAGACGGATTTTAACCACGGATATTTGCCTCCGGAATAAGAATGGGTGAATTGAATATCATTTTATGAAAAATTCCTGTTCATCATACCTTGTGCGAACTGCCGCATCCCTCCACGGCTCAGTTTCTTCATCATTTTCTGCATATCGGTGAACTGTTTGAGCAGACGGTTGACGTCCTGCACGGTCGTGCCGCTACCCGCCGCGATACGTTTTCTGCGACTGCCGTTGATGATGGCGGGCTTCTTTCTTTCCTCCGCTGTCATCGATTGTATCATCGCTTCGATTTTGCCGAAGGCATTGTCATCGATTTCCTGACCGCGCAGGGCTTTGCCCACGCCCGGTACCATTTCCAGCACAGAAGAGAGCGACCCCATTTTCTTTATGGCCTGCAGTTGCGAATAGAAATCCTCCAGTGTGAACTGGTTCTTCCGCATTTTCTGCTCGAGTTTCGCGGCCTCATCTTCATCGAACTGTTCCTGGGCTTTCTCCGCGAGGGTGACGATATCACCCATGCCGAGAATGCGCGAGGCCATGCGGTCGGGGTGAAAAGCCTCCAGAGCCTCGAGTTTTTCTCCCACCGAAGCGAATTTGATCGGTTTTTCCACGACGCGACGAATCGAGAGCGCCGCCCCACCGCGGGTGTCACCGTCCAGTTTTGTCAGCACCACACCATGGAAGTCGAGTTTTTCATGGAAGGCTTTTGCGGTATTGACCGCGTCCTGCCCTGTCATCGAGTCCACGACGAAGAGTATCTCCGTCGGATTGACCTTTGCCTTGATATCGGCGACTTCCTGCATCATCTGTTCGTCGACGGATAGTCTTCCTGCTGTATCGATGATGATGACATTACAGAGATTCTTCCGGGCATATTCGAGAGCTTCGCCTGCAATGGTGACCGGATGTTTCTCATCACCGGAATAGACCGGCACGGAGATCTGTCCCGCGAGCTGCCTGAGCTGTCCGATGGCAGCCGGGCGATAGACGTCAGCTGCGACGAGCAACGGTTGCCGCCCCTGGCTTTTGAGTTGCAGCGCGAGCTTGGCGCTGAACGTCGTTTTACCCGAGCCCTGCAGTCCGGCAACCATGATCACGGTAGGTCCGGAGGACGCGAAGCGCAGATCCGTCTTTTCACTGCCCATAAGCCCGACCAGTTCATCATGCAGAATCTTGACGATCTGCTGTCCCGGTGTCAGACTTTTGAGTACATCCTGCCCCAGAGCCTTGTCCTTGACCGAATCGATGAATTCCCTCACAACCTGGAAATTCACATCCGCTTCCAGAAGCGCACGGCGGACTTCCCGCAACGTTTCCTCGACATTGTCTTCGGAAATGCGGTGCTGCCCCTTCACCCGGCGGAGGGCATCTTCAAGTCTGTCAGAGAGTGCTTCGAACATAGGTCATAAAATTGATCATTCGTGTACATTCGTACTAGCTTGGAAAATTACGGAAGTTCGGGGTAAATGACAAGGGGGGAAGAGAGTGGGAAGTTAAGAGTTAAGAGATTGACGAAATGTAGGGGCGGTTCGCGAACCGCCCTTCCTTCACCATCACCCCGGGTCATGCGAGATGCACCGGTCCCAATCCCCATCAGCCCGTACGCATCCCGGGGCACCCGACAGACAAAAAATGCTCTCTGTGTCCCCTGCTTGCCCCGCAGGAGCGAAGCGAAGGCGGGCGTTGTAAACTTCCTGTGCCTGCGGACCCACACTATACGCGCAGACCCTGCACTCATGCAGCGGAGAGGGACGCAGATCCGGAATCGAAAGGGATGCCTGTCAGAGTGCAGGAGAGCTCCCACAACATTTCCGCGCGTTCGGTTTCGAGTGCGCGCTCGATGGGCTTGACACGTTCCGGAGCGCCAGACAATTCGAAAAAACGACCGGGACCGAAATAGTCTCCCCCACGCACAGCCGGGTCTGTGGCGGCACGCAGTGTGGGTAGGGCGGCCTGTTCGATATCGTGCGCAACCGGTCTGCTGAGAATATCAAGAAGCCGTGAGTACCGCTGCAGGTCAGTCATGGTCACACCGGGATGCGCCGCGATGGCCATGGTGGATGTCGGAAGTTGATGTAAGCGTCGTTGTAACTCGAAGGTGAACAGCAGGTTTGCCAGCTTGCTGTCGGCATACGCCTGCAGTCGGCGGTAGCGACGTTTCTCCCAGTTGATGTCTTCAAAATCAATGCGTCCGATTTTATGTGCGCCACTGCTCACATTGACAATCCGTGAATCTTCTGTGGCAAGCAACAAATCGAAGAGGTGCCCCGTCAGGGCGAAATGACCGAAATGGTTGACACCAATTTGAAGTTCGAACCCATCGGCTGTTTTCGTGTACGGCGGTACCATGACGCCGGCGTTGTTGATGAGAATATCCAGGCGGTCATGCCGGCGACGGTAGGCAAGTGCGGCAGCTTCGACCGATGCAAGATCCGCAAGGTCCAGACGCAGTATTTCCAGAGAGGCGTCGGGAATATCCTCCATTATACGTGCGATTGCATGCTCACCTTTTGCGACACTGCGCACAGCAAGTACCACATGTGCATGCTTCCCTGCAAGTTCCCGTGCACCAATAAAACCGATACCCGTATTCGCCCCGGTGAAAAGAACCGTTTTACCCGACTGATCGGGGATGTGCTCCGCTGTCCAATCCATAATAAAAACCATCTGTAAGGTGCGTTTACTGTTTTTGTCTTCGGCGGTATAATCCGCTCTCGAAGGCTCAGTTCAACAACAACGGTATTGTCTCGGATGGTTCCGAAGAGGAGTTAAGGGTCAGGTGCACCTCCTGCACGCAAAGTGCCGACCCTCTCCTTACTCTCACCGGACCACCACCTTCCTTGTCAGCCGCACGTCCCCGGCACGAACCGAAACGAGGTAGAGTCCGGGAGGCACGCGGCCGCCTGCGGCATCGGTCAGATCCCAGCTCCAGTGCGGTGTGCCGGCTTCGAGGCGATGCAGACGGACTTCGCGTCCGAGCATGTCGCTGATGCGCAGCTGCAGCGCGTGCTCTGCCGGAACGCGAAGCTGCAGATGCAATACATCGGTGGCCGGTTGCGGCCAGGCCGCGAGTTCCGGAGAGTCTGCCGTCGAGGAGAGACGCACATCGAGGATGAAGGAATACGAGACCGTTCCGTCATAGTCATGCTGCCGCAGACGGTACTGCAGTTC
>JAGTUW010000224.1 GCA_018224345.1 Bacteroidota bacterium | reverse complement strand
CCCGCCGATACCCGACCAATCGAATTGCGACGTTGTGTTCGTGTGATTCCCGCCGATCCGTACACACCCCACGACACCCGACCGATTGCATTACATGTTGTTTCCGGATGATTCCCGTCATGCCATACGAATGCACCGATAACACATCCGATGCAGACATGATGTTGTGTGGGTGTAATTGACGATCGGGGGTTCCGCGCACAAGGGCGGTTCGCGAACCGCCCCTACACGCCGTTTGTGAAATCCGGTGGTGCATGGCATGCGATGGCACGGCCGTTCTTTCTCATTCCTCGCCGTTTTTTACTGCGGACCGGAAGATGGTGCCGAGTTCCCAGCCGTCCTGACAGATGTCGTGGAGTTCATTGACCATACGTATCATTTCCATGTTGTCGGAGAGAAGGTTGACATCCTCGTTGGACGGTAGATGTTCCCCATCCCGCGTGTCGAGTTGAGCATAGGTTTCCTCGATTTCCTCGAGTGCGAGCTGAAGGCTCAGATCGAGGTAATCGTGGATATGCGCTCTGCTGATAATCGGATCGTTTTTTCGGATGAGATAGTCGCGCATGACCTGCCGAAAGCTGTCGATTGCCGTACACAAATGTTCGCGTGCGAACCCCTGGCGGCGTCTGTGATAGGCGAGCAGACGGACATAGGTGCGCACCGGCGTACGGTCACGTGTACGGATGGCGGAGACCAGGACTTCGAAGAACAGCGTCACATAGGCGACCAGCGTCGATTCCGCCATGCGTTCGTAATCCTGGAAATCCCATTTTCGTTGTTCGACGCGAATGGTCTCAACCACGTCCCGGATGATGTCGTCACGCATGACACGCAGATGATTCGACATGACGAAGTTGGGTCTGCGCGCGACATGGACGAAGGCAGCTTCATTGCGCAGGCGCCAGGTTTCCGGATGGGATTTCATATTCTCGATCAGTATCAGCATCCGACGTTTGAGGTCATAGCGTGGAGTCGGTGTCCAGTCCAGTTCGCGATGCGTGCGCGAGGCGTCCACCAGCAGATCCCTGTCGATATAGCGCATCATCCACGTCCTTTCGAAGGGCGGTCGTCCCAGCAGATCGAGGACGAATTGCCGGACGGCCACTGCGGGCAGCGCCAGCAGGCGCGGGATATGTACCGGTGTGCAGGCCTCGCCGAAGAGGTAGCGTGTGGCGGAGCAGAACAGATCCTCATGCGAGGTGGTATGTGAGGGACTGGCATTGTACATCGACATGTGCGGCAACGCATCGGATCGTTCCATGACACGCAGCAGTATTGCGATGAGGTCGCGGATATGGAGATATGGTACGGCGCTTTTGCCGCGTCCCCCGAGCATATTGCGATTCCAGTCATTCGAAAGCCAGGTATTGAGAAAGGCATAGACCGGCGGGTATTCGCACCAGTCGCTGTAGATGGCGGCGAGGCGCAGGATACTGCGTGCGAAATCTCCTTCGTGTTCACGGATAAGCGTTTCCGCCGCATATTTGCTGCGGGCGTAGGGGAAGTCCGCGATCGCTTCCGCATCCTCGTTTATAGTCTCACCTTCTTTCGGGAAGGGGCAGGCAGCGAGCGAACTGCTGTAGAGAAAGCGTTTGACATTCAGTACAGACGCGAGTTCGAGTACGTTTGCGGTTCCACCGATGTTGGTCCGCTCATATTCCGGATGTTCGTCATAGGTGAAATCGTAATAGCCGGCGAGATGCAATACATAGTCCGCGCCTCCATGATCGTTGACGCAGCGGGCCACATCCAGCAGGGCATCGCGATGCGCGATATCGACCTGGGTCCAGCGCTGATTTTCCAGGCGCGGGATACCCGCCTCGAATTGCGAACGTCGTGCAAGGCAGAAGAGGCGGAATTTTCCGTTGGCAGCTTCGAGGAAGTGTCTGCCCACGAAGCCGGACGCCCCGGTTATGAGAACACCCGGGAGATTCATGTCCATCTTTGTTTTTTCCATTCAGACTCCGGTCAGGCGTGCATAAGTTTTTCATTCCCCTTGTGTTTCCTCACCAGCAGCAGTAGCAGGACAGCCATCACCGCATCGCCTGCGCCCGAAAGCAGCACCAGCCAGATCATTTCGAACAAAGCGACATAGAGCAGCAGGAATGTGGCTGCGCTGAATTTCACGAGGATGATAAACGGCAACAATACGGAACGATCATGTTCGCGTCGTGCCGCCTGCGCATACAGCAGCGCCATCAGCAGGTGAAACACACCGCCCTGCGCGGGGAAAAACGTCTGTGCGACATCGCCCCAACCGCCCCATCGCAGCAGGAAATCCGGTTGCAGTATCAAGCCGATACCGGTCAGCAGCGAATGCAGTGCGATAAGATACAGCACAATCGAAAGGAGGCGGTGTGAGCCGGGACGGATGTTCATAGGGAACCTCACAATGAATTGCGAACAGTTTCTCTCTATAAGAGACGATAATCGCACATTCTTAACATACGACAATTCCCTGCGCCGAAAAACCCCCCGGGCGACACTGAAAACCGCAAGCGCAGCACAGAAAAACGCAAGCGCAGAAAAAACGGCAGCAGCACGCAACGGCATGGCAAGCCACTTGAATCCCAGCGAATTTCCGGCTATATTACAAAGCTTCGGGGTGTAGCGTAGCCCGGTATCGCGCCTGCTTTGGGAGCAGGAGATCGTCGGTTCAAATCCGGCCACCCCGACGAAGTTGTTG
>JAGTUW010000223.1 GCA_018224345.1 Bacteroidota bacterium | reverse complement strand
GCACGAGCAGTACCATGGGTACGGCTTCGGCAGGACGACCGCTGCCCCCGCTGTCCAGCCAGCGCGGGATACTCAGATAACAGACAAGCTCCAGACCGTCCCGCGCGGGAATGATGACCGGTGTCATCTTCGTGAGCGGTGCCTCCTCCAGCGCCGTACGATCGGTGAAGAGAAACTGTGCCTGTCCGGCCTTGCGATCATAGAGATACATGCGTGTCGGACCGTCGTCAGTGCGATAGACAACTGTCCACAGCGCATCGTCCAGCGTGCGGCTGCTGATACCAAAATCCCCATCCACGACGGTGCCCAGATAGGCGAAATCATCTTCGATGTCTTCATCAAGCACCTGCCAACTGATGCGATCATATTCCGCCGCTACAGCCTGCGCCTGCTTGGTGCGCGGATGCCGCAATATCGAGGAGACATCGGCCTTGTCATGCGAGGCGAGTTCGCGTCTCTCCCCTGAGTCTGTGTCCACAGCATACAGTGCTGCGGTATTGCGTCCACGGCTGTCTCGCATATACATGATGCTGCCATCGGTGGTAAACCCCGCGATCGATGTCGTCAGTTGATCCTCGGCATCCACTTGCATAGCGGGCGTCCATCCACCACTGCCGTCGGGGGCAAAATATGCCGTGCCTCCGCTTTCCGTCGTTTTCGATGCCAGGCGCACGGTGTAATCGTCATCAATATGGAAGGAAGAGAACGCATCATTTTTCAGCAGCAGCGTCAACTCGCCGGAAACGATATCCAGGCGGTAGAGATCGAAATATTGCGGGTCACGGTTATTGAGTCCGATGACGATTTCTCCGGGGTGCTGCGCACTGATTGCCTCGACACGTGCACGCGGACGCATCTTCTTCCCGCCGGGAAGCAGAATGGGATTACCGTCCGCATCTGAAATTTCTCCGAACGGCGTGAGATTTACATCCTCACCCGTTTCGATGTGCACGCGATGCAACATGTAATTCTCATCTCCCCCGTCGTCCTGAAGATAGAGCAGATGTTCTCCGGTATGGGTCCAGTAATAGGAGCGTATTCCGCGGACGGTACTCTGGCTCACCGGAGTTGCATCTTCGATATCCCCGGTCGGTGCGACCCAGACATTCATCACTCCGTTGACCGGAGCCAGGAAGCTGATGTAGTTGCCATCAGGACTGATCTGCAGTCCGGTCCTGTCCGGATCACCGAACAGTGCGGTACGCGGAATCAGCGGATCTTCCGTCGGTGTGCATGCGGCCAGCACAAGGAGCAGGGACAGTACGGGCAATAGCGCGATGGATTTTCGTTTCATGGTTGTTCCTCGATCCAAAATGGTGTTACTGCAGAAGATAGCACCGGGGGGAGAGGGGAGCAACTCACCTGTGGCGCTGTTCACCCGCTTCCTCTGTGTTCACGGCACCAGATCATCTTCCCTGAATACTCACGAAGTATTCCCGGAAAGTGAGGCAGAAGAAAAAAAATAATCGGCGCGGCTTGCCAATCCCTCTATCACTCTACACGGAACCCTGGATATAGTAGCTGATATCGAGGTACCGGAGTCCGCCATACTTTCTCTGGTCCGGGATTTGGATGACAGTTCCGGACGGGAGAAGCCTTGTCCATTTCCGCATCCCCTGATTGTATCTGTGGGATGCAGATATTATTATTCCTTTCAATGTGCAGGAAACATTGGCGCATTCATCGTCGCGCTTCATTTCAATAACACAGGGAGAAACTTATGTCGGTACACACAACAGGACAATCCGGAAGCAGGCCGGAGAAACCCGGCTTCATCATCGGGATTCAAAATTACTGTGATTCCTGGTGCGCGCGTTGTCCGCGGACCGCGCGTTGTGAGGTGTTTGCACTCGATCAGGATGGCACGTCGGTTGCCGGGGCACGGGACGGAGACAACGAGGAGTTCTGGAAACGGATGAACGAGAGATTCAAAGGGACCGGGGAATTGTTGCAGAAACGTATCGAAGAATGTGGTATGGACAGTGAAGAAGAGCTCGACGACGGGGATGCAGCGTGGGCGGCTGAACCGGAAAGGAGGCCGAAACGAACGAAGCCTCCGCTGACACAGGCGGCGATTGAGTACACCGTGGCCGTCCACAAATGGCTCCTCGATTATGAAGACATGTTCGCAGGCGGGAGGGAGGAGGCCGGCCCGGGGATACGGATCGATGCGTCGGATGCCGACACCGTCGGGAAGCTGCGGGACGCCCTGGAAGTCCTGCGCTGGTATCATACGTTCATCCCTGCGAAAATCGGGCGCGCGTTGTCTCAACGGGGCGATCCATTCTCCACGATAGAAGATGATATTCCGAGTGATGCGGATGGATCCGCCAAGGTGGCATTGATAGCCATGGATCGTTCGATAGCCGCCTGGGGCTGCATTCTCGATCATGTTCACGGATTGGGAGACGATATCGCCGTATTCCTCGTGCGGCTGGATCAGCTCCGCAGGGCGATGGAAACCACTTTTCCGAACGCGCGTCTGTTCGTGCGTCCCGGCTTCGACGATGAACAGGAGTAGGCTGGAGGTCTTGATTGGTCCAGAGTGACGTCGATTATCATTATAGGCATCGAGGATACACATGGCTGAGCGGAGTGCATATCGATTTCTTCCCGATTACGCGGTGCCTCCGGGCGCAATACTTGCGGAATACCTCGAAGCGCTCGGAATGACGCAGGCCGAACTGGCCGCCCGTACTGGTCTTGCGAAAAAAACCATCAACGGAATTATCAGGGGGAACGCTGCAATAACGCCGGCGACTGCTCTGAAATTCGAGCGTGCACTCGGTCGACCTGCGCAATTCTGGAGCAGTCTCGAACGCCAGTACCAGGAAGATCTTGTAAGACTCGCGGATATTTAGTT
>JAGTUW010000222.1 GCA_018224345.1 Bacteroidota bacterium | reverse complement strand
TCCGATGCCCGTCCGCAACTTTGCACTCAGTGCATCCAGCGCTTCCTCCTCCACATCCCCGAGAAATTTCACTGTCATGTGTATCTTCGCCGCATCTTCCCACCGCACCCCTTTCTCGTGCTCCGCGAGACAGTCCACAACACCTGCGATGTGTTCCCGCGCTGCGGGATCAGGATACAACGCAATAAATGATCGGATAATCGGCAAAAGTTAAAAGTTAAAAGTAGGAAATGAGGGGAATGAGGGAAATGAATTGCACCATCACGACGAAGCGGAGCAAAGACGGCGTGGACTCTGTGGTGCCACTCTGAAAAGGTCTCCTTGCCCTTCTTGTCCTCTGTGGTTTCTCACATTTTATTCACAGGCCCGAGGCCTTGCAAAGGCGGTTCATGACGGCAGCGCCGATACCCGTGGCAGGGATACCCGGACAGAATATCACAGCCACCGCGGCAGCGTCGAGTGTGGCAAGTCCGGCATAGAGATGACGCGCATAATCCACGGCCGTCCCTTCGCGCAAAGAATAAAACACATGTTCTCCGCAACCGCGGAAGCGTTCCGGTGCAAGCAGTCCCGTCCGCTGTTCGCGCCTGCATGCCTGCCCGATCGCGGCACCGAGTGTGCCCGCCATCCCGTCATCGTCGGAATACGGAAAAACGATCAGACGTGCCCGCGGGGCATAATGACGGTACTTGACACCGGGGGAACGCGGCGTCGTGGCATCGACACCTGTTACGGACACATATGTCTGCAATACATCCTCGATATCCTCGCGTGTCACGGTGCCAGGACGCAGTATCACCGGCTGTTTCATGCTGATGTCGAGCACAGTGGATTCGATACCGACCGCGCAGGGGCCGCCGTCGAGCACCGCATCGATGCGTCCGTCGAGATAATCCATGACCATGCGGGCATCCGTCGGACTCGGCCGCCCCGAGACATTGGCCGAGGGCGCCGCCACGGGCAATGCCGTACGTCTCAGCAGGGCGCGGGCCAATGCATGATCCGGGAGACGCAACGCCACGCCGGAGAGGCCTGCCGTCACCACATCCGGAATGGCGGCATTGCGTTCGACGATCAGTGTCAGCGGTCCCGGCCAGAATTCATTCGCCAGTTCGTCGAAACACGGCGGCACGCTCTGCATCAATTCCCTCGCCTGTTCCTTTGCATGCACATGGACGATCATGGGATTGTCCTTCGGCCGGCCTTTCACCTCGTAGATACGGCGCACAGCGATTTCATCCAGCGCATTGGCGCCAAGTCCATACACCGTTTCCGTCGGAAAGGCCAGCAGTTTTCCGGTACGCAGCAGTTCCGCGCCGTGCGCAATGGCATATTCCACAGCTCCCTCGTTGTCGGTCGGCAGGAGGCGTGTTTCCATTATTCCTCCCCGAACAGCGAGGTCTGTTCCGGGCTGTGGGGAGAATCAGGCGGAGATGCGCTCCGCAGCGGGCCGATCTCATCCATGAACGTTTCGACGGCTGCATGCAGCAGTCCGGTGATTTCCTGGGGAATGTGTGGAATGCCTTCCCGTGCATCCACTGCGAGTTGCGCGGCCACCCTGGCGCAGGCCCGGGCCAGCACCAGAGCTCGTGTCACCGCTTCGGTGCTCCATTCATCGATACGGATATCACAACGCAGTGCATTGCCGCCGAGGTATGCGAGCTGCACATTCATTTCCCGTGCTGCCGTGGCCAGCATATCCCATCCCACATAGGCGCGAAGCAGCATACCGGCCAGCAGATAGTGGTCGTCGCGAACGACAAAGCGGAGTTCCTCGCGGAAGCCTTCTCTGAGCGCCCGGGCTGGTAAAGGATCCAGCCGGTCGACAAGTCGCAGCAATTCCTCCGTTTCCCCGGCTTCGAGACGAATGCGCTGGACATCCCTGTTCCGCACACGATACCATACCCCCTCTTCACCCACGAAAGGGTGCCACTCTCCGTCCTGTTCCAGAAATTTCGCTGCCTTCGAAAGACGCGCAACGGGCGTCTGCTGATACCGCATGGAATCCCCTCGGTGAAACATCGATCAGGTAAAATACGAAACTTCGTGGAAGGGTGAGAAATAGTCTTCTTGCCCTTCTCGTCCTCTGTGGTTCCTCTTGTTTCCCCGAACTCAGAACTCCGCGCTCACCCCGATAGTGGGTAGTATGCCTATCGTCCCGCCTGCGGCTTCGACACGCTGATTGCGTGGATCCCAGCGATAGGCCTGGCTGTTCTTGCGATTGTAGATGTTCTGGATATCGATGTACGTGATCAGATTCCAGCCGGTGAAATTCCAGCGGCGATCGATGCGGACATCGAGCGAGTGGAAATCCGGGAGACGCGCACCGTTATAATATGCCAGATCCCGCCGGCCGTCAGAAAGAAACGGCGTATAGGGCGTGCCGCTGCCGTAACGGAATTTCGTGCCGACTTCCCAGTTCTCATCGATTTTCCACCCGCCGCTGAGATTGAAAATGATGCGCTGATCGTAGCTGCCCGGACGGGTAATCCCGTCAAGCGCTGTATAATCGGTGTTGTTCCAGGACAGCGAGAGAATACCGTACATCGGAATTTCCGAGAGACGCTTCTGCACGAGCAATTCCACACCGCGACTGAAGCCCTCTCCCCCACTGACAAGATTGTCGAAACCGAAACTTGCGAACCCCTCTTCCGCTCCGCCGAAACCGGCGCCGGTATTGGCAAGGACCAGATACTCACGTTCGAGCGAAGCGGGGTAGTTGTCGTAATATTTGACATACCCTTCGACACGCACCCGCAGATCCGTACGCAGCAGATGTTCGATGCCCAGCACTGCCTGATCGACACGCACATGCTGCAGCCGTGTATTGTCGGAATTCGACAGCAGCCAGATATAACTCGGGGATTGATGGTAGCTGCCGCCACTGAGCGTGAACGTTGTCAGATCCGTAAGCGCATAGCGCAGAGAAAGCCGCGGTGCGGCGGCGAATGCATCGTCGATAAGATTGAAGTATTCCAACCGGCCACCGACGGTCACGCGGAGACGATCGAAAAACGTCCGCGCAAGCTGCGCATAGGCGTTGGCCTTGTAGGCAGTGGTATCCCAGGTGTTTTCGAGATTGGTGATTCCCGGATTGTCGAGGAAGCTGTCATCCGTCGGCGTCCATGCAAAATCTCCGAGCATGCGCGCGCGCTTGCCCTGCACACCGAAGGAAAGCTCCAGGGAGCGGTCAAGGAGAAAAACACCATCCGCACGCAGGCTGCTTTCGCCTTCACGGGAATCACTGACGAACAGCGGTGAGAGCAGCGAGTCGGTTTGCAGATAATCATAGGCGGTGAATGTACGTCCGAGAGAGAAGGTCATAAACCCGTTGGACAGCAATCGCCGCCAGGAGATACTTGAGAAATACTGATCCTGCGAACTGCCGAGAATGCGGGAATTGCTGAAACGCTGATCCTCGGTGTCATTGAAAAAGCGCACATTGTCGAGCACACCGATGACGAGAAACGAAAGCTCGTTCTCCCTGTTGATATCGTAATTGGCTTTGCCGATGAAGTCCCAGTATTCCGGGACGAAGCCGAAGCCCGCGGCCTTGAAAATCAGATCCAGGTAACTGCGCCGTGCGGAGAAGAGAAAAGAGCCCTGATCGCCGAGCGGGCCTTCGCTGTTGAGTCCGAACTGTGTCGCGGAAAGATTGAGTTTACCTCCCAGACGGTCACGCCGGCCTTCCTTGAGCTGGATATTCATGACCGACGAAAGTTTATCGCCGTAGCGTACCCCGAAGCCTCCGGTAGTGAATGTCACATCACGCACGAAGTCGAGGTTGATGAAACTCAGCGGCCCTCCAGTTGCGCCCTGCGTCCCGAAGTGATTGATGTTCGGCACTTCCAGATTGTCGATCACATAGAGGTTTTCCGAGGGCGCGCCGCCACGCACGATCAGGTCATTACGTCCTGCCGAGGCCTGGACGACACCCGGCAGCACGGCCACGGCGCGGATGACGTCTTCCTGTCCTCCGGGCGAACGCCGGATTTCCTCATAAGAGAGAGTCTGCGCGCTCACCGGGGCATCGGCGATTTCCCGGAAATAGTTGGCTTCCACCACCACTTCTCCGAGATCGATTGCGGTGGATTGCAGTGGAAAATCCAGTTGTGTCTCGCGTCCTTCCGCGGCGACAACATCCGCTTCGATCTGCGGTGTATAGCCGATCACCGAGGCCTGCACGCGATAGCTGCCTGCGGGCACGTCACGGATGACAAAACGTCCGTCGAGATCCGTCGCCGCCCCGAGTGAAGTCTCGCGCACGAACACATTCGCACCGACCAGGGGTTCTTTCGTCTGCGCGTCATACACTTTGCCTCTGATGACGCCCCCGCCCTGCGCGGAGAGCATTTCCGGGAGAACCCCAAGAAGAAGCACCACAGAGAGCACAGTGATCACAGAGATTGCTTGTCTGTTGCTCCCTTTTGAAAAGTCCTTCTTGCCCTTCTTGCCCTCTGTGGTTCCTCTCATATTGATCCCGTAGGTGAATATTCCATCCCTTCTCAATACTCAGGGAAGCGGGAAAGTTCCTTCAGAGGCACACCATTGCGATCTTTCTCACTGAGTATGGGTTCCTGCACCGGCCATTCGACAGCCAATGCGGGGTCATTCCACAACAATGTCTGTTCGCTGTCGCGGTGATAATACTCCGTACACTTGTAAATGAAATCCGCCGAGTCGCTCAGTACGCAGAAGCCGTGCGCGAAGCCCGGCGGAACATAGAGCATGCGATAGTTGTCTGCGGAAAGTTCGTATCCCTCCCATTCTCCGAAGGCCGGAGATCCGAGACGCACATCCACCAGCACATCATAGACCGCACCCGAGGTCACGCGGATGAGTTTGCCCTGTCCGTGCGGATGCTGGAAATGCAGTCCCCGCAGAGTGTTGCGTACCGAACGCGAATGATTGTCCTGCACAAACGGCGGAATACCTCGCTGCGCAAACCATTCCAGCCGGTAACTTTCGAGAAAGAAACCCCGGGAGTCACCGTGGACACTCGGGGTGATGAGAAGGACGCCGGATAATGTGGTTTCGGAAAAAGTCAAAGGGTAGAGTTAAGAGTTAAAAGTTAAAAGTCAAGAGGTAAGAGGGGTTTCGGGTTTTATACTGTTTTGCCGAAGACTGTGGGGCGGCCGATGGAGAAGTAATCGAAGCCCTGTTCCTTCATGTCGTCCATGTCATAAATATTACGCCCGTCGAAGACTGCGGGATTGTTGAGCAGCGCCTTGATTTTCTTCCAGTCGGGCATACGGAATTCATTCCATTCCGTGATTAGCAGCAATGCATCCGCGCCTTCGAGCGCGTCATAGGCGTTTTCGCCATAGCCGATACGGTCTCCGAATCGCAGTTCACGGGTATTCTCCATGGCTTCGGGATCATAGGCACGGACTGTCGCGCCGGCATTGAGCAGATGATCGATAATGATGAAGGCCGGGGCTTCGCGCGTATCGTCAGTGTTGGGTTTGAAGGCCAGTCCCCAGATGGCGAAGGACTTCCCCTTGAGATCGCCATCGAAATAATCATAGACTTTCTTGAAAAAGCGTGTCGGCTGATCGGCGTTGACATCCTCGACCGCCTGTACGATACGCAGGGCATGCTGGGCATCGATGGAGGTTTTCAGCAGGGCCTTGACATCCTTCGGAAAACAGGAACCACCGTATCCCGTGCCGGCGAAAAGGAATTTTTTGCCGATGCGGGAATCCGTTCCTATCCCGCGACGCACGTTATCGATATTGGCGTCGAGGATTTCGCAAAGATTTGCCAGGTCGTTCATGAAGGAGATGCGCATGGCCAGATGGGAGTTCGCCGCATACTTGGTAATTTCCGCGCTGCGTTCGTCCATGATGATAATCGGATTGCCGGAAAGCACGAACGGTTCGTAAAGGTCGCGCAGTACTTCGATCGCCTGGGGATGCGAGGCGCCGATGACCACGCGGTCGGGACGCAGACTGTCTTCCACTGCAAAACCTTCACGGAGAAATTCCGGATTCGAAGCGACAGTAAACGCGCCGTCATATTTTGCGTTGATAGCTTCGGTGACGCGTTCCGATGTGCCGATCGGCACAGTACTTTTGTCCACGATAATCTTGAATTCCTGCGGCGCATGGCGTGAGAGAATGTCGCCGATGTCATCGGCCACTTTCAGCACGTACTGCAGATCCGCGCTGCCGTCTTCCATCGGCGGCGTCGGCAGACAGAGGAAAATAATATCCGATGCCAGCACCGCCTCTTCAAGATCATCTGTGAAGCTCAGCCGGCCGTCACGGAAATTCCGTTCGTACAGTGTATGCAACCCGGGTTCATAAATGGGAATCTGCCCATTCCTGAGTTTTTCAAGTTTTTTCGGATCATTGTCAACACAAATAACATGGTTGCCGTTTTCCGCGAAACAGGTGCCAGAAACAAGACCTACGTATCCGGTACCGATGACTGCAATGGTGTATGGCATGGGAAACAAAGATTATAAGTGAATTGGAAAAGTGATTACTGATAAGCGGCATGAGAAGAAAGCGACAGGGGATCGTTTTTTCCTGCCGTGTGCGCGGTCCGACGGGGGATGTATGCGAAAAGAACTCAGGATGCATCGCTGTCGGGCGCCTGTGTGGTCTTGGGGTTGTCCTCTGTATGCGTCCTGCCTGTGCCGTTGCCATTGACAGAGTGGACATGTCCGTTCCCGGGAAGCGGCACGGAAACCGTGTGCCTGCCGTTCGTCCCGTTCGTGCCGTTCGTCCCGTTCGTGCCGTTCGTGCCGTTCATGCCATTGACGATTGCAGGGAAAGAGGCGGAGGTTGCGCGCAGGTCATTGCGATGCCGCAGCATGCTCGTGTAGCCGATCATATGCAGCAGCAGGATTTTTGTGACAAGCGTCACGGCGATGATACTCCATGCCCAGACAGAAGGAAGCACGGCTACGGCGATACCTGCAATGGCATAGAACAACGAGAGCGCGGCGAGCAGTACCAGCGCACGTTGGACTGGCAGGCCGGTTTTTCTGACCACCATGTGATGGATATGGTCGAGATCCGGTATAAAGGGGTTGAAACCCAGCATGATGCGGCGGAAAAAGGCCAGCAGCGTATCGGAGACCGGCAGACCCAGAATGATGATAGGCACGAGTACGGCGGTGAAATCGCGCGGACCGCTGTCGATCAGCATCCAGCCGCTGAATGCCAGGACGAATCCGATGAACATGCTTCCGCCGTCTCCCATGAATACACGGGCGGGCGGCAGGTTGAACACCAGAAAACCTGTAATGGCGCCCGCAAGCGACAGCAGGATGATACCGAGGACAGGATTTCCCCAGAGAAAGGACACAATTGCAAGCGCGACGGCGGAAATCAGCGACGTGGCTCCCGCCAGGC
>JAGTUW010000221.1 GCA_018224345.1 Bacteroidota bacterium | reverse complement strand
GATTCCCGCCCTCGTTGAGCACGAGAAACGCTTTGCCCACCTCTCCCCAACGGTCGTCGGGGACCCCGATAACCGCCGCGGCCCTGACCGCGGGATGGGAACGCAATACATGCTCCACCTCAGCGGGATACACGTTCTCAGCTCCACTGATAAACATATCCTTTTTCCTGTCCACAACGAAATAATACCCCTCCTCATCACGACGGACGAGGTCACCAGTGTAAAACCAGCCGTCACGTATGGTCGCCGCCGTCGCTTCGGGGTTGTTCCAGTAGCCCGGCGTGCAGACGGGCCCCCGCAACAACAATTCACCTACTTCACCGACGGCGACATCATCAGCCTCTTCGTCGACAATGCGCGTATCGACATAGAAATTCGGGAACCCGATCGATCCGATTTTTCTTATCGCGTCCTCTTCATTGAGAGAAAACACGTTCGGACCAAATTCCGTCAATCCGTATCCCTGCCGGATCGGTACCCCCTTGTTCTGCCAGAGACGGATAAGCGCGACCGGCATCGCTTCCCCGCCGACGATGGCGTATCGTACCGTCGACAGCGCTGCCCCGGGAAACGCATCCGCCTGAGACAGTCTGTCCATCATCGTCGGGACGCCGAAAAGAATCGTCACTCCCTCGGTGTCACAAAGCTGCAGGATACGCTCGGGATCGAATTTCCCGAGAAGAATCACATGGGCACCGCGATGGAGAAACGGAGTCGTCAAAACATTCCATCCTCCTGTGTGGAAAAACGGGGCAAAGGTCAGGGTGACATCCTGCTGCACGAGATTGAGACGCATCGTGGTATTGACGGAGTTCCAGAACAACATACCATGGGTGATCAACGCACCCTTCGGCGTACCTGTCGTTCCGGATGTGTATAATATCATCACTGGTTGATCCAATCCAGTTTCATACAGGATCGGGTCCGCGGCGAGCCTGTCGTCTTCCATCCGTGCGGTAAGACTATCCGGACCATCGAAAAAGAGTGTGCGTACATCCTTCCTTATTGTATGGGACAGCCCTTCCGCCACAGATGAAAACGCACGCTGCACACAGAACAGGCGGGGTGCACAGTCCTGAAGAATGTGACTCACCTCGTGACTTGTGAGACGGTAGTTCAACGGGACAAGCAGGGCCTTGAGCTTCTGCACAGCAAAAAAGAGAAAGACATATTCTACCTGATTTGTTGAAAGTACCGCGATGCGATCTCCGGGAAGGACGAAAAATTCATCGCGCAATATGCGTGCCGTACGGTTGATAATTCGTTCACATTGCGCATAGGTGTACCGGCGGCCGGAGTCCGCATCCGTCAGTGCCGGACGATCCGGTGCATACGATGCCCATCGATGAAACCAGTCAGTGCTGATCATGTCCCTTCCTTTCTCACGTTCCTTCCTGCACATACCTGCATCAGCAGCATGACAATCACGCTGCCGAGCAAGGCACAGGCGGCGGTGACCGCGGGATTATTGTAATACATTGTGATTTGTCCGTAATACATGCCGAAATGAATGATCAGCGCCACCAGTGAGGAAGTCCATATCATACCGGCTGTCGCTCGCTGTGAAAAAACACCGAACAGAATCGGCACGAAGGTGGCTGCGAACAGACCGTAGACACCGTTCTGTGCGAACAGCGCAACAGAGAGCGAGGGATCAATAATCTGATCCCAGGACAGCACAAGGGTGACAGGCGCAAGAGCGACAAGAAAGATTTTTGCATAACGAAGTGACCGCTGTTTCCAGGCTTCACTTTCCGTTATCCGTGCAGGCAGGACGCCACGGAGAAAGTCATTGGAAAATATTGAAGACAGTGCGACCAGTATGCCTTCGAGTGTTGAAAATCCCGCTGACAAAATTCCGAGTCCTATCAATGCCCGAAGCGGGGGAGAAAACTGATGAACGATATACGTCGCCATAACGGTATCGGGTTTGAGCAATTCCCCATCCAGCGCGAGTCGTGCGAACACTCCTACTATCAGTACGGCAAAAAACAGCAGTGACACGACGATGGCTGTCACGAGATAGCGGTTGACATCGCGTTCCGTACGCAGATACAGGGCTTTGGAAATGATATGCGGTTGCAGAATGATAGCGATGCCGATGATGAAATTCGCAGCGAAGACTTCGAACCAGCTTCGGAACAGGAGGCTGTCCGGATTGATCGCGGTCTGATAAAATGGCGCAACTCCTTCCAGCCGACTGAAAAAACCATCTATCCCGTCGCTGACATATTCCGCTCCCGATAAAAGCAGCAAAACGGCAACGGCGATCATGACTCCTGCCTGGAGACTATTGGTCATGATATGCGCACTCGCTCCACCGAGGAGAATGTACGTGAAGGTAAAACCGACAACGATCAGCAGTGCTGCCAAGACAGAAATCCCGAGTGTGCTGTGCAGGACATAGGATAATCCCACGACGATGAGGACAAGAAAGCTGACCTGCAAAAGAGAAAGTACCGCAAAATACACCTTGAGCGCGGGTGATCCGAAGCGATCACCTATCCATTGCGGTACAGTGATTACACGGGTCTGATCGCCGATGCTGCGAAATTTCTTGCTGAAAATCACCAGCCCGATATAGATTCCCAGGGGCGTGGCGACAGCATACCCGAGTACACCTGACCAGCCGTAGAGGTACATGATTCCGGGATTGATGACAAAAGTCGCTGCGCTCGTCATGTTGGCTGCCAGCGAAAGACCGACAAAAAACGGGCTGACCCGCCGCGTACCGACGGAAAAGGATTCCATCGAACGAGCACGGGTTCGCGACCACAGCGCGATGCCCGTAATGGCGAGTGCATAAGCGGTAAAGGTTATCCAGGCGTAGAGAGTATCGGCAGGCATGGGCTATCCACTATCGTTACGTCTGATACGACCAGGTGAGGGCGAGTACAGCCATTGATATCCCGCCGCCTGATCCGACAAGCATGATAAGATCACCGGGTGCGAGAAGATGTGCGTCCGCAGCATCAGCAATCGCCATAGGGATACAGGCACTGCCGGTATACGCATACTTGTGCATGATATTATGCGCCCGGTCATGCGGAATCCCGAGGGTGTCGAGCGTCTGCCTGATGCTGTTGATATTGATCTGCGTGAAAAAATAGCGGTGGACATCTTCCGGTGCTTTGTTGATGCGTGTCAGCACGTTTCCGATGAGCCGCGGCCAGTGTCGGGCATTGGTTTCCGGGGGAATCCGCTTCACAAAACGAAGTAATGTATCTTTTGCTTCGATACGGCTGTGCGTCACCGGCATGCGGGTTCCACCGGCGTAAATACCCATGTAATCATGATAGCTTCCGTCCGCATACAGCAACGATGCAAGAATCCCGTTGTCCGGTGGAACACCTGCATTGTCCGCTGTTGCGGAAAGTATGACCGCCCCCGCTCCGTCGGCGAACAGTGTCGCAATCTTGTAATCATCCTGATCGAGAAACTTGCTCATTCCGTAGGCACCGACAACGAGGATATGACGGTACTGTTCATCTGATCGAATATATTTCTCTGCCACATCCAGGGCGGTGACAAAGCCCGCGCAGGCAGTATTGAGGTCAAAGACACCTGCATGCACGGCGCCGAGTTCATATTGCACGACTGCTGCGGTACTGGGTGAGATGTAATCCGGCGTGTCTGTTGCGACAATGATGAGGTCCAGTGTTTCCGGAAGAATACGGGCCGCCTTCATGGCCTCCCGGGCCGCAGGAAGAATCAGATCCGAGGTCGCCTGTTCGTCGGACATGTAATACCGCTGGTGGATGTTTCGGTGTTCCACCAGGTATTGATCGATCTCCTCCTGATGCCTTTCGTCAAATACGGAATTGGGAATCGGTTCACCCGGTACATACAGACCAGTTCCGGTAATAGCGGCGCTTCTCATAGGCACATCCCCCGATGCCCTGCTGAATGTCCGTTTCCCTCTCGGCCCTGGAGCGGAAAATAACCTGTCATAGCATCAGCGGTGCTGTCTCCTGTATATGCGTCAGTACCCATATTCCTCCAGTTTCCGCTGCTCCTGCTTCCATCGCACTGAAAAATCACTGTAGAAACGCTCCATCAAAGTATAAAAAGCATGCATGGTACGGAGATTTCCACGCATTCCGTCCGGCATGGCTTCTCCGGTGTCACGGGAAAGAAAGTCCTCTGCGACCATACGGTTTCTGTGTACAACCTGCATGTTGAGCAAATGGTTGTGATGAAAGATCTCAGGATCGATGACATAATAATCCCGCCGGTTTTCCGGCCCGGCTGCCTTTCTCAGAAGCCTTTTCGCAGTGAGTTGTCGCACGCTTTCGGAAATCGGACCCTTGCTGCGATTCAATTCCCTGCTGATATCATCGAGTGAAAGCTGTGTCGACTTCGCCAGAAGCAATCCGATGATCAGACCATCAAGCCGCTTCCAACCATAGCCAGCATAGAGATTACCGAGTGTCTCGGCGAATTCCCTCTGCAACTGTCCTGCATCCATAGCCATATTGTCGTTCTTGTTATTTGGTATTTTTCAAATATTGAGAACAAGTTACAATACTTGGCAACAACAAGCAAGATGGGGTGTGCGATCAGGAATTGATGAATGCACCGCGCTTCGCCCTTTTCCTGCTCACCACATCTGTGTATTTTTATTAATATGCTTTTTCGCATAATCGGGAAATAAGAGAAATGACGACAATACACATCGATGGAAACAATCTGACACTCGAGGACGTCGTTGCCGTGGCACAGGGCGAATGCACCGTGCATCTTTCCGGGACAGCACTGCCACGGATGCGGGACTCGCGTGCCCTCGTTGACGAGTGGGTGGAAGACGGTAAGGTCATGTACGGTATCACCACCGGCTTTGGGGAATTCAGTAATGTACATATCGGTCGTGACCAGCTTGAGCAATTGCAGTACAATCTGATCGTCAGTCATGCCATCGGCTGCGGTGAACCTATACCGAGACACATCACCCGCATCCTCATGCTGCTGCGTGCCAACGCACTCGCAAAAGGATACTCCGGTATCCGCATCGAAACAGTGGAACTGCTGTTGGCCATGCTCAACGAAGATATCATTCCCGTCATTCCGTCTCAGGGCTCTGTCGGGTCGAGCGGCGATCTCGTACAGCTCGCTCATCTTGTTTGCTGCATGATGGGCCTCGAACAGGTCTGGAATGGAGATGGGACGCGACCGGCGAGCGAAGCCCTCGCCGCCTCAGGACTCTCCCCCGTACGTCTCGCAGCAAAGGAAGGGCTGGCGTTGATTAACGGGACACAAATGATGACTGCCTATCTGAGCTGGACAACCGCGCGCGCGCTTTCTCTCGTTCGGCAATTCGACATCGCAGGGGCAATGACTCTCGAGAGCCTGCTCGGGACAACCAATGCCTGTGATCCCGCCCTCCACGCGGTTCGTCCCCATCCTGGTCAGCAAAAAGTAGCACGAAATATCCTGCGTCTGCTTGAGAACAGCGAAATACGAGAATCGCATCGTGAAAACCATGATGCCGTTCAGGACGCCTACTCCCTCCGCTGCATGCCCCAGGTCCACGGGGCCTCGCGTGACTGCATCAACTATGTCGAGGAGGTGTTACTCAGGGAGATGAATGCAGCGACGGATAATCCATTAATTTTCGCGGAAACAGGCAGACTCATCGAGGGCGGAAATTTTCACGGTCAGCCTGTAGCGCTGGCAGCGGATTTCCTCGGTATCGCACTGGCGGAATTGGCAAATATTTCCGAACGACGCGTCGAACGTATGGTCAACGGTAAACTCAGCGGACTGCCGCGTTTTCTCACCTCTCAGGGTGGACTCAATAGTGGATTCATGATCGCACAGTACACTGCCGCGTCCCTGGTATCGGAAAACAAGGTGCTCGCTCATCCAGCCAGCGTGGATTCCATTCCTACTTCCGCCAACCAGGAGGATCACAACAGTATGGGATCGATCGGTGCACGCAAGGCCTGGCAAATCATGAAAAATGCTGAACATGTCCTCGCCGTAGAATTCATGACTGCTGCACAGGCACTCGACTTCCATGCTCCCATGACCATGGGGGCCGGAACCCGCGAGGCACATCGCCTGCTTCGCGCGTCCGTCCCTCATCTCGATGCTGACCGCCTCATGTTCGGTGATCTCGGTGCAAGTGCTGAACTCGTCAGGAAAAATAGTATTTTGGAGCAAGTCGAACGCACAATAGGCAATCTCGAATAATTCACTCACCAGAAACGTGCAATTATGAACAGGAAGGATGATCCGTATATGACGTTCCAAAGTGATGACTCCTCTTCCGTACCCGCTTTTGAAGTCGAGGATCTGCGCCGTTCCCTGCGCAGCCTGATGAAACCTGCAATCACGGTCGATATTGATGTGCCGATCCGTGACGCAATACACATGATGCAGAGCAAGCGAATCGGCTGTGTCCTTGTTACGAGTCATAATAAACTACTGGGGATTTTCACCGAACGTGATGTGCTGAAAAAAATCATCGGGGCTGCGTTCGACTTGAGAAGTACACCCATTACCGAAGTGATGACAATCAATCCCCAGGCACTCAACGATGATGATACCATTGCGTATGCGCTTAACTTCATGGATCTCGGTGGATATCGCCATATCCCCATTGTCAACGAACAGTTCGAACCTCTCGGCGTCGTATCGGTCAAAGATATTGTTTCCTATCTCGTGCAGCATTTTGCAGACGAAGTCCTGAACCTTCCCCCACACCCGCTGGCATCGAGTGAAGACGATATCCCCTTGTCCGATGAAGCGGATCTCCTTGCAGGCGAGGATGCAACCGATACTGACGAGGAGACGTAAATCTCTACCTCGACGGTCGGGCTGTCACTGCGTTCATCGTCTATTACAACCACATTGACAACGCAAAATTATAAGGGACTGGCGGCGTTATTCCCACACCGGTAGCGGTGCGCACGTTACCGGCTGTATCCGGAATCATCACTCTCGTGATGAGGGTCCCGCATCTATAAGATGTTGCAGTCGTTCAAGATCGCGTGCGATTTCATTACGTCGGGCAGGGTCTTCTTCCAAAGTCAGATAAATTTGCAACTGTTCTTCCGCCTCCCGGAAGCGTCCTGCCTGCATAAGCAGCAATCCGAAATTTCTTCTCGCTTCAGGCATGCGAGGATCATATTCCGTTGCCCGTTTCCAGAATCCATATGCGTATTGCGGTTTCCCATTTTGCATGTGTAGATTTCCGAAATTGAACCAGGCCAGCGCCGATGTCGAATCCCGCCTGATCGCTTCGCGATATTTCTCCGCGGCCTCTCCTGGCTGTCCCTGTGCTGCAAGTGCATTCCCGAGATTAACAAGACCATCAACGGTTTCACGCTGTGCAAGAGAGCGTCGGAACAAGTCCTCCGCCTCGCTGTACGATTCTCGTAGAAATGCTGCCTTTCCCAGCTTGATATACTCCTGCTCGAACACCTGTTGCACACCGGGCTGGAGCAGTAATACGGTTATTGCGATACCGCCTCCGGAGAGTACGGGAAAACGGAGTTCCCGGAATTTTCGTTCACGCAGTCGCTGCACGATGCCGACCGCTGCGAAAGAAGCATACAGTATGAGCAGAGGCATGATGGGGAGACGTAGCCGTGCACTTACGAAAAAGAACGCGGTAGCCATTACATAGACCAAAATGAACAACACTGGCAGCCACGCGACGGTTCGCTTCCGCTCTGTAACTGCGACTCCGATCATCGACAGAACAAGAAGAATCGGGTAAGCAGCAGCGGGGATTCCTGGGACAGGACCATATTCCCTGGTAAAAAATCGCAAACTCAATCCCAGTTGATCGATCTCAGCGGGATGGAAAAAGAGCAGAACCTTGCGGAAGAAAAGAGCTGCGGCCTCTCCGGGGTTTGCAGACATCCATGCCAACGCCTGTGAACGCCAATACGCCGAAACCTCCACTGCATTCATTCCTTCGTCCGTCTGTCGCTCCACCCAGAATTTTCCGCCCGGATCTCTGAGGATGTCGATTTTTTCCGGCATACTGTATTGACCAGTCGCATCAGCGTTATTCCCGGCATACAGATTGAAACCGAAGGACGAAGTCACGGGAACGAACACACCTTCGACCGCGGCATTGCGTATTGTCGTGGGAAGCAGGAGCAGCATGGCAGCAAGTACGTATGCGAGCAAATTGGAGGTTTTCGGTCGTGTCTTCTTATCCAGAAATATCCAGACGAGAAACAGGACCAATGGGAAAAGCAACACCGTTGCACGGGTTATCACTGCGAGCCCGAGCATCAGGCCAGCGGCGATCCACCAGCGAATATTGTTCGATTTCCATGCGGTGACGAGAATCGTCATGTGCCCGGTCAGCAGCAACGTCAACAGGGATTCGGTGAGCAGGAGGGCGTCGTAGTAAATCAGTGGCGCATACAGTGCAACGATCAACGCAGCGAGCCCCCCGGTGACACGTCCGAACAGACTGCGGCCGAGAACATAGGTCAGCAGGGTCGTTGCGCCACCAAACAATGCCTGCAGTAGCCGAACCCAGAGTTCAGGATTATCCGTCAATGTCCAGATTGCCGCGAGCAGATACGGGTACAGCGGAGACATGAAGTAGACATGCGGAATGCCCTCACCCCTGATCCGGGAAGCGAGATGAAGATATATCTTCGAGTCGGAGAAATGCTCCGTGAAAAACGGAGTCTCACGTAATTCGACAAGGAACAGGAGCCGGACACCCACAGCGATAAGTACAAGCAGAACCGGAATAATCCAATGCCACGCGAATCCGCCAGGGATTCGTTTTCCGGTATCAGGAGTATCAGATGCGGATAGCCCCTTCATCGAGTGGGACTTATTCGATCACCGACAGACGTCGGGTCAGTGTCTGTCCGTTTGCGGTAAGACGATAGAAATACACTCCGCTGCGCAAACCCTGTACAGGAAGTACCGCAGAATACCTTCCAGCCGGGTGATGACCCTCGGCGACAACGGCGACCGATCTTCCGAGTGCATCGAACAGTTCAAGACGCGCCTGTTGCTCTGTTGGGAGCGAATATGTGACAGCCGCGCTGCCTGTGGCGCTTCTTACAGGGTTGGGGTAGGATTGCTCGAGTTCGAATGAGAATTCCTGCGTCAGAGTTACTTCCGCGATTGGTGAGAGTTCCGTCTTTCCGTCGTAATCAACCTGCCTGAGGCGATACCGCACTACTCCGGAGACATCGGCAGCAATACTCGCGTTCGGATCGTTGTAAGAATACGATTTCCCCTGATTCGTCGTACCGTGTCCCTCTATAAATCCGATTTGTTGCCAGAGGCTGAGCATCCCCTGTTCAGAGCTGCCGAGCAGGCGTTCGACAATAAAGCCACTGTTGTTTTCCTCCGTAGCTGTGTGCCATTCCAGGAGTACACCCGCATTGTACGAACGTGCAGCAAATGAAGTCAATTCCACTGGATAGCCGTATGGCCAGCATGCGTGGACCTTGGTCATGAAATCAATCGAATCTGCAGCGCCGAGTTGCAATTGTGTTCGCATGAAGTCTGTAGCCAGCGTAGTTGAATTGTCCTGATTGATTATGAGGGAGCGATCAGGATTCACACCCTGTTGTACCATGCGTATGCGGGCAATGTCGTTAGCCGGTCCTCTGATACGCCAGGTAAGATAGAAATCGTCGGGAGGGTTGATCCAGGCAACGGGATCGCCGTATTTAAATTCGATGATGTACATAGCATCGACGATTTCTCCATTCAGGTTCGGTGCGAGCAGCACAGAGTAATCATCAAGGATATTGTAGGTCGGAAGTTGATTCGCAAGCACACGCACATGCAACGTATCCGGTCTCGACCCGCTCGTGGATGCACGATCGATTCCCAGTCCGATATATGCGGTATCGATCTTCCCAACCCAATTCGCTGTCATCCGTATGGCGAACCAGGGCGTCGGTACGGGATGAGTATAGACAAGCTCCTGGCCACTCTCGTTGTAATACACGAGTGGGTCGCAAGGCACCTGTGCCATGGCAACAGATGATTGCCAAAATAGAATAAAAAGAGGAAGTACGATGTAACGCATATATGTTCCATGTAGAGGTGAACGAGTCTCAGTAATGTAAGGATTCCTTCAAAAACAAACCAGACCATCTGAGCCCCCTAGGGATTAAGTAAGTCGACCTTCGCTGCCCACCTCTCATTACACCGTACGCGCGGTCTGTCTCCGGACCTTGCGCTGTTTCGTCCGCCAGCCAGTAAGAATGTATCCTCTATTCCATCACGTCAGGGTCAATGAAGGGTGAAAGGAGCCAAGGCAACTGCATGGGCAGGTCTCTGCGTCCTGCCGGGCGTTGTATAAAAAAAGGCGCCCCCGTACGGAGGCGCCTGTATTGCGTTGTTGCCGTTCGGCAAGCGGGGAAACCGCCGCTTACTTCGACAGCAGCATCTTCTTTGTGCTCGAGAATGTCGCTGCACCACTGGTCGGGACAGCGTCGAGACGGTAGAGATAGCTACCGGACGGAACGTTCATGCCGTTCTGATCCAGACCCTTCCAGTTGATGGAGTAGGTACCGGCATCCTGTCTACCGCTGACAAGAGTGGAAATCTCGCGTCCAAGCACATCGATGATGCGCAGAGTAACGATACTTGCCTCAGGCAGCGTGTAGGAGATGACTGTCGAAGGATTGAACGGGTTCGGGTAGTTCTGATCGAGGACAAAGGCCGTGGGAACGGTCTCATCCACGTAACTACCAGCAGGACGGCGGAGGCTCGGTACTGTGTACACGATCTCCAGCGAACCGCGACGCTCACTGAAATAGCTGATTTCACCGTACTTGCTGCTTCTGACAGCAGACATCACGTTCTCGAAGGCGGAATTGTCACCCTTTTTGTTGAAGGATTTCGCAGGCGCTTCGACACGCATCTCATTTGTCAGATAGTCCAGCATTTCTTCCTTCGAAGTGAAATCCGGAAGTTGCACGGGCTCGACCATATCTTCACTGACCGCAGTAGGATCAACTTCTATGGTTGCACCGAGTTGCACGTTCTCATAGTTCATCGGGCGCATGCGCTCGACACCATAGAGACCATCAACCTTGCGCAACAACGTACCGATCTGCTCACCATGGTTCCGGACGAAGGCGATATCATTGCCTTTTGCCACTGCGGCAGCGAGGGTCTCGTTTGCGATATCACCGAGCACGTAAATTGTGCTGTTGGTGTACTGCGAGAGATCTCCGGAAGCCACATTCACCAGTTCAGGTATGACACCGAGTGTACCGATACCGTCGATCAGATCGTTGAGCTGTCTGTTGTCCACATCCGAGTCATAAGCGATCACCGGCTGCGGCACGACGTACAGAGCATACTCGATCATGTCATTGACCGGGTTCTGATCACCAGGTTTACGGGTGAAATATGCCTTGACCTTGTAAGCGCCACCAGCCGTGGGGGTCCATGCATCCATATTGATCGACAAGGTCTGGTATCCGTTGATACCACCTGAATTCGCAACATTCACCATGTCACTGTACAGAAGACCGTTTCCGGCATCGTACACGGCAAGGTAGATGTTGAAGTCCTTGTTCTGGCCGTTCTGTGTGGAAGCGGCAGTGATATTGACGGTCGGGACGACTGACTGACCACTGAGAATGACTTCATCCGGGGTAGTCTGGCTGGACCAGCGTACGTAGTTGATGGCGAAATCATTGTATTCCGTCATGTTCAGACGGAACGGGAAGACATGGTTCGAAAGGGCTTCACCATTCGTCGTACCCAGTGCAATGGCAGGAGCATTCGCCGTGTTGGCGCTATAATAAATCATCCGCGTACCGAAAGCGGCGAACGGACCAATGGGACCGAAATTGTCACCAAAATGATAGCTCTTGAAACGATCCTTCAGTGCGGGGATCGCACCGTAGGTATACGGGTAAGCAAGATACTGTCCGCCTTGGAGATCGGCATTGTCAAGCGACACCGTATAAGTCCCCGGGGAGAGGTCAACCGATCCGCCTGCAGCGATGTCGGCATTGCCGTTTGCATCGACGGGATAGATCGGGAACGTCCGCCAGTTGCCCTCGAGGTATTCGCTCGCGTTTACATACGGCGAACGTGCCACGAGTGTCGAGGGAGCACCGGTATAGCCATTGGAGGCTGCCCAGACACTGATCCGAACGCGGGCACGCGGTGTAATAGCCAGGCCCTTGTCGAAATGATAATCGACACTCGTCAACTGCGTTGACGGGAACTTGAATAAAGTGAAGGTATTGGCGATAGCTTCTTCATCATTGACGAGGAAGCTGGCCAACAAACCATCATTTTCCGGATCGACGAATTGGTTCCAGTACGGAATCATCTCGCCCATATAAGACAGCGACACAGGATTGACGTTGATCTGCGGGGACTCGAATTCGTTGTCAGCAATATCATCGTCATAACGTGGCTGAATCACATTGATACGGAAGTTGTAGTCACCTTCAGGAACGAGGAGCACGTCCGCATTCACGAGGGCACCGGCGACGAGCGGATCGCTGTCGAGCACACCCGGATAGGCGTAAGGGCCATGGTAATGCGTCGCCGAGGGCGGTGCATAGTTGTTCTGGTCAATGGCCTGAATGCGCTCGGTACCAGTCGCATCCTTGGGATACAGTTTCTGGGTGGCCCAGAAAACGAGGATGGGATCCTGATCCTTGGCATGCTGGCTGTAAGGCGGAATCATACCGACAACATCGGAGAGATAACCGAGAGGCGCACCGGTGATTTCACCCGGGACGGGGATTCCCATGAGCGGACCGGCAAGGCCCTGATGGCGATCGGGATCGGAAATCTCACCGCCACCAATGATATACTCCACTTGAAGATAGGTCACACGGATGTGGCCGTAGTCAGGAGGATTGTCCATGTAGGCGTCATACACACTGACGTAATACAATCCATCAAGAGGAAGACCGTCGAGGGAACTCAGAGCCTGTTGGCCTTTGTATGTTCCGGCAAACCCACCGTTGGGGCCGGGGGGAAGACCTTCGGCAATCTGTTCGATGGCCAGATCGTCAAAGGTGACGCGATCGTAGCCGAAAATATCGACGAACGGTTCCGGCGAAATACAAGCAGCGAGGCGCACGCCTCCGAAAGGACCACTCGTGCCCTGAAGCGAACCGACGACACCGGCGCCCGTCGGCCAGCCACCGAGATACGTTTTCGCCTGGAAGCCGGGATCACCCTGTGATGGGGGTGCCGGAAGCGGCAGATTACCAGGTGCATCAGGTACGCGGCCGAAATAAATTGCGATATCTTCTGTGAGTCCACCGACGAAAGGGCTTTGAGAGTAATCCGTCTCGACTGTGATGGTGATACGGAAACGCCCTGCGGGATACCCGTTGGCTTCCTGACCTATGAGAGCACCGGGGTAACCGGAGATCACGACCGGAAAGGCATCGCCGTTGACACCGATCAGCACGTTCGGGTCCGTACCCGGCGCACCGCATAATTCAGGATTGGAAACGCCAAAGCCGCTTTCATTCGGCACCTGGGCACGATTCGGGTCAGTCAACGTCGCTGTGGTACCGTTGATCTGTCCACGAATGGAAGCACCACCGGGGAATAGAATGTTCACGGGCGGGTTCAGGGGGACAATGGGTTCGACGATCTGTCTGTTGAACATCAGCACCCACTCCTCGAGGAAGCCCTGCTGGGGTTCCGCACCAGTGATGCCGGTGCGATCATCCTGGACGACGAGTTGCCACCAACCGCCGGAGAGTACACCATTCAGCGATGTAAGCGTAAATGCGGGTTCAGTAACGCGATCATTCGGCTGATCGCCGATGGGATTGCCGTTTTCACGGAAAAGCATCATCGAACGGGATGAGCCGAGCGATCCGTAAATCGGTGCGGTGTTGGGAGCGTTCTGCTGCTTGAGCACGATCTGATGCCCATAGGGCGAAACCAGCGTGACACGCAGAGAAGAAAACATGACGGTTTTGGCGTACACACCGATACGGACATCAGACACCGGCACGTTCACAGGAACGAAAATGGCATCAGTGACCGTCTGGCTACTTGTGATCGCGAGATGTGGCTTGCTTGAGTACTTGAAGTTACCGTTTGCAAACCCCACCTGCGTGAGCAGTACGCCGAGTAGAAATACTGCAGAAAGAAGAGTCAACTTCCTCATGAAATACCTCCTGGCAGTTGGGGAAAAATTGAGCAGTTATGGTTCATCACAAAAATTGTCCAGACTAGTAAGAACGTCCAACACGCGATTCAAGCCTCTGCACCGCTGCGATGGCATCGGGGATTGATGTTTCCAGAGAGGTTATACTGCATGTTTGCAAAAGGACGTTGCCTCATGAATAAGATAGGGAACAAGTTAACCAAGGGTTGCACGAATGTCAAGCTGTTTTTTTGGGCCATCCGTACAGCGCACAATTCGACGTCGCACCTTGGAACCCGTATTCATATTACTTGGCAAGATACATTTTTTTTGTTTGAGAACCAGCACTCGTGCGCATT
>JAGTUW010000220.1 GCA_018224345.1 Bacteroidota bacterium | reverse complement strand
GGGCGGTTCGCGAACCGCCCCTACACGCTGTTTATGATATCCGGTGGTAACCCCCGTACACCGTCGGGATCGGGATGTTCGGTGTGAAAACGGTGTGGTTCCCGCCGGCCCGTACAAAATCACAAATAACCCGACGGATGGAATTACGTGTTGTGTTCGTATGATTCCTGCCGGTCCGCACAAAACCATAAATATCCCGACAAATTGAATTACGAATTGTAGGGGCGGTTCGCGAACCGCCCATCCATCACCACCACACGGATCATCCGAGATGCACCGGAATCGCATCACATCGGACCGTACGCATTCATCGATACCCGGCAATGGAATCACGTGTTGTGTCCGGGTGATTCCCGCCGGTCCGCACGTAATTACCGATAACCCGACCGATGGGAACGCGATGTTGTGTGGGTGTGGTTGACGATCGGGGGTTCCGAAAACAGGGCGGTTCGCGAACCGCCCCTACACGCTGTTTATGATATCCGGTGGTAACCCCCGTACACCGTCGGGATCGGGATGTTCGGTGTGAAACGGTGTGAATCCCGCCGGCCCATACAAAATCACAAATAACCCGACGTAGGGAATTGCGTGTTGTGTCCGGGTGATTCCCGCCGGTCCGTACATAATTACCGATACCCCGACCGATGCAAACGCGATGTTGTGTGGGTGTGGTTGACGATCGGGGGTTCCGAAAACAGGGCGGTTCGCGAACCGCCCCTACACGCTGTTTATGATATCCGGTGGTATGCCCCGTACACCGTCGGGATCGGGATGTTCGGTGTGAAACGGTGTGGTTGACGATCGGGGGTTCCGAAAACAGGGCGGTTCGCGAACCGCCCTGTACGCCCAAACAAGGATCGCACCGGGCGCCCCATCACCTACAGGCGATATACCAGCGAGAGCTTTACGGAGCTGGAAGAGAAGCCGTAATTGAAGACAGAGCTTTCGGTACTTTTTTCCTGAACTTCGTCGCTATATTGATTACGCTCGGTCTGCTTGCCGAAGATGTAGGTGAAATGCGGTTGTAGTTCCGCTCCGAACAGCAGCTTTTCGCCGATCAGATAATTGAAGCCGAACAGCAAGAGGATACCGGAACCGTAGTTTGTCCATTCCTGGTTGCGGTCGCGATCCATCCATGACAGGTCATCACGATCTGTCGTCTGCTGTGAGTAGATAAAGGACAGGTCCGCACCATAACGGAATTCCAGGTCTCCGGAAAGTTTTGTGCGATACTCCCGCCCTACAGCGAGGTTGAATCCGATAGTCCCTTCATCCCACACGGAACTGTCAGCAGTCTGCTCCATGCTTCTGCCGTTGACTGACAGACCGTTGAATCTCCAGAGACATTTTTCCGTCCCCGTTCTGTACGTGAATCCGAAATTATCGAGGTTACCGAAAATGATGCCGACTTCCTTGCGTTGTTCCGCTTCCTGTGCCGACAGCAGCCAGGGCATGAAAAGGCAAAATGTGAGGATGAAGATGTGTTTCATGATGGCCGACCTCTGTTGTGTATGTGGTTGTGCGGATCAATCAAAGTGCTCGTATACGACGCTGCGTATCAGGTGTAATAAAGCGGGTGCCATCCCGCAGATGAACAGCAGGCAGACTTCGATATATGTGAAAGCGGCAACGGCCTCCTCTACGCAGGCCAATTCTCACAACTGAAGATAATGTTACAGTTTTCTGTCAACGATGGCAACTCAGTGGTCATCTTCCTTACGAAGGATCATTCCCTTTGTTTCATGAGAAAGACCGACCGTGTGAGGGCAAGTGTGTCGTATCTTCGAAGTGCACCCTTATCAGAGCTGCGGGTTCACAGGGTGACAGAATTTCCGTAATCGCCAATTCGGGAAAATATTTACGGTTCATTCATCTCCTCCCCGCAGATTTCACCGTTCCGGTGAGATTATTTGCGGTTAATTCGACTCCCAGGTGCTGATTCCGCTTCACCGGAGATATTATTTCCATTTAATTCTCCCCTCCGCTGAAATTATTTCCATTTATTTTTCGCAGTCTTCGATTGCAGGGGCGGTTATGATATATCGTGGTAACCCCCGTGCAATGTCGGGGTCGGGATGTTCGGTGTGAAACGGTGTGGTTGACGATCGGGGGTTCCGAAAACAGGGCGGTTCGCGAACCGCCCCTACACGCCGTTTATGATATTTTGTGGTAACCCCCGTGCACCGTCGGGGTCGGCATGTCCGCTTGCGGACAACTCGATTCGCGGCACGGTTGCATATTCATTGCAGCATTATCACAATGACATCGTATCCATATCATTTGAGGAAGCTTACATGGATCAAGACCGACGCCCCGGACCTGTAATCATTATTCTGCTCATCCTGCTGTCGATCGGAGCACTTTCCTGCAGCGAGAGCATCGTCTCCGAATGCGACACTTCGACAGCCGTGCTTCCGATGCGGGCTTCGTTCGCTGAAATCGAGCAGCAGGTCTTCGCACAGAGCTGCGCAACACCCGGCTGTCATGGCGGGAATCGTCCCCAGGCCGGACTCGACCTGAGCGGCACAGGGGCGTATGACGCATTGGTCGGTGTCCAGAGCAGGACTGACCCGGGGAGGACGCTGGTCAGCGCGGGCGCTCCCGATGAAAGTGTTCTCCTTCGTACGCTTCGTCGCAGCAGCACGCCCTTCATGCCGCCTGCGGGCCCGCTGCCTTCCGCGGTCGTCGATTCCATCGCCGTGTGGGTCTCCTCCGGCGCGCTCCGCAACTGAACATAGCCACACACATCATCCGAGGTATAACATGCGTTCCTTTCTTCTTACTCTTCTGCTTCTGCTGAGTACGACCGCCGTCGCCCAGAAAACGGAGTATCATGTCAATAAAAAAGCTGACAATCTCGTCAAATTCATATCCGATGCTCCGGTCGAAGATTTCGAAGGTGTCACCGACAACATTGACGGCTATCTCACCTACAGTGGGGATTCGTGGCCGGACGGCAGCGAACTCTATTTCGAAGTCGATCTGCGTACCCTCGATACAGGCATCGGGCTGCGGAACCGGCATATGCGGGAGGATTACCTCCATACCGAAAAATACCCCTATGCCAAGTTTCGCGGGCGTATCGGCAAAGCAACACCATCCGGAAAGGACATCACCGTCCAGGTGAACGGCGAGATGCATATTCACGGGAAAAAGAAGAAGATGAATGTATCCGGTACGTTGACCCCATCGGGAAATGCAGTCCGCATCCAGACCAAATTCGAAGTCAACCTCGAGGATCACGACATCGAAGTACCAAAGTTCATGTTTCTCAAGATCAGCGAGATCATGCAAATGGTTCTGGATTTTCATCTCACAAAAGTTGCGGGGTAATGCTCGATGTATCACACTCTCGTACTGCTCCTGATTATCACATGCGTCCCGGCCGTTGCACAGGATGACGCATCGGGATGGACACGCAACGAGTCGTCCGCGCTGCCCCCGCTCGAACTTTTTCATTCCACGCAGGTCATCAACCTGCCGACCGCTACGCGACTGCATGCGGGTGAAATGGAATTCGAAATTTCGCATCGCTTCATTCCGACGGTAAAGGACGGCATAAAAAGTCTCTACGGGTTTGACGGTCCGGTCAACATTCGTATCGCTCTCGGCTACGCATTCAGCGACAATGGCATCGTCACGCTCGGGCGCAGCAATCTGCAGGACAATCTCGATCTCAACGTGAAGCACACACTCCTTACCCTGAGACACGACTTCGTCCCCCTGCATGTTGCCGCCCGCGCGGGCGCTGCCATCAGCACAGAAATCCCGGGCAGGGAGGCCTGGGATGCCGACAATCTGCAGACGTATGTACAATTCATTGCCAATACACTCATCGGCAAAAGAATTGGTCTGGGTGTCGTTCCGTCTTATCTTTTCAACAGTCATATTGAATGTGTGGAAACACAGTATTCCCTGACTCTCGGCCTGCATGCACAATACTATATCACGGACAGCTTCAATGTGCTGGCGGAATGGAACCCGACACTCAGCGGCTGGCGTGAGGGCTACAATGCCATGTCTTTCGGCATCGAACTGGAGACCGGTGGACATTTCTTCAAAATCATCATGAGCAACAGCGACCTGCTCAACCCGGCACAATTTCTTGCCGGCGCGCCGGATTCCTTCTCCGATGGCGCATGGCGCATCGGTTTCAATATCACACGTATTCTCATTTTCTGAGCGAACAGGCATGACACAGACCAGACGCGATCCCGACACCCTGCACGTTGTCATCATAGGCAATGGAGTCGCAGGCGTAACGGCGGCACGTCATATCCGCAAAGGCAGCGCCGCCGCCATCACCATTATCAGCAGCGAATCGGACTACTTCTACTCCCGCACCGCCCTCATGTACATTTACATGGGACATATGACGTTCGAGCAGACCAAACCCTATGAGGACAGATTCTGGGAGAAAAACCGCATCGACCTTCTCCGGGATCATGTCACGCACATCGATGCCGACGCAAAACAGCTGCGTCTGGCTTCGGGTGACAGCTTCGGGTATGATGTGTTGATTCTGGCCACAGGATCGCAACCGAACAAGTTCGGCTGGCCGGGACAGGATCTGCACGGTGTGCAGGGATTGTACTCCCTCCAGGATCTGCAACGCATGGAACAGTACACGCGGAATATCGGTGAAGCCGTGGTCGTCGGAGGCGGATTGATAGGTATAGAAATGGCGGAGATGATGCATTCCCGCCGCATCGATGTCACTTTCCTGGTTCGCGAAGAGAGTTACTGGAATAACGTCCTCCCTCCGGACGAATCGGCCATGATCAACCGACATATTCTCTCCCATGACATCCGCCTGCATCTGTCAACAGAACTGGAGGAAATTCTTCCCGACTCCCGCGGCAGAGTCCGGGCCGTGAAGACAAAGACAGGCGAAGAAATACCCTGCGCCTTCGTCGGTCTGACTGCAGGCGTGCATCCGAATATCGGAGTCTGTGAAGGAAGTCCCGTCACCACGGGACGAGGCATCCTGATCAACAGATATTTCGAGACGAATATCCCCGATATTTACGCTATCGGTGACTGTGCCGAGTTCATCTCCGAAAACGGCACACGCGGAAGGATTGAACAACTCTGGTACACTGCTCGCATGCATGGAGAATCGGTGGCCGGGGTCATTCTCGGGCGACGCGCCGAATACGACCGCGGAATTCTGTTCAATTCAGCCAAGTTTTTCGATCTGGAATATCAGACCTACGGTGATGTCCCTTCTGATGTCAGGGACGAGGATTCACTGTACTGGGAGCATCCCGACGGCACCCGTTGCATACGCATCGTTATGCGTGACGGAGTGGTTACCGGTTTCAATCTGATCGGCATGCGCTATCGTCATCAGGTATGCGAACGCTGGATACATGAGGAACGGCCTCTCACGTATGTGCTGGAACATCTTGGAGAAGCCAATTTCGATCCGGAGTTTTCTCATCAATTCGAAGACCGTCTCATTGGCCAGTGGAACGAGAGACATCCGGATCAGGCTGTCCATCGCGTGCGCCGACGGGGTCTTCGCCGGCTCGGGACTTCCGCCTACCGTCATATCAGGGAGAATGCGACATCATGACAACAGTACAGATACATATACCGGATGAAATACAACGACGCTACCGCAGCGACCACCCGTTGCGCCGGACGGGACTCGCATTGTTCGGCATCGGGCTGCTTATCTTTGTCGTCGGCGCCACCGGCATATTTTCCACAATACCGCTGCTGTATTCATTACTGAGCCTCGGACTCGCCACGACCGGTGCACTGCTCTTTATCATTCCCGGGATTACAGAACGCAAGCCAGGCATCGACAACGATGGCATCATGTTCCGCCCTATGCTCAATCGCAAATCCGTCGCATGGCTGACAGCCATCGTGTTTACGGGGTTTTATGTTCTGTTATACTGGTTTCCTTCCTCACTCGAGCACATGGTTGTCGCTTCCGATCCCCTGAGCTGGGCGTTGCGTGGGAAGGCCGCAGACCGGTGGTTTCTCTACGGGACACTGTACACCCTGGCCGTACTGGTGATGGGAGCACGCATGCTCATCAAATACCGTCATTCCCGCTACCACATCATTCGCACGCTTTCGGTGATGTTCTTCCAACTTGTGTTCGCGATGCTGCTGCCCTCGATTCTTCAGCTTTTCAATCAGCCCGAATTCTACTTCCACTATTTCTGGCCGTTGAAGTACGACTATCTCTTCCCGTCCAAAATCACATTTCTGCTGGAGAACAGCACACGCTTGGCAGTGTTCATGGGCTTCTGGGCTATTGTCATGGCTTTTATCGCCACGCCCATTCTCACATATTTTTACGGAAAACGGTGGTACTGCTCATGGGTCTGCGGCTGCGGCGCACTGGCGGAAACTCTGGGCGATCCATGGCGCCAGCTTTCGGACAAATCTCTCTCCGCCTGGCGTATCGAGCGCTGGATGATTCACAGTGTGCTTGTATTCATCACCGTGGTGACATTGTTGCTCTGGATCAACTCGGCTACCGAAGGTGCGGTCCTTGGCTCTTTCTCCTATTCATTCAGCAGAATTTACGGCTTCCTCATCGGCGCGATGTTCGCTGGCGTGATCGGTGTCGGGTTCTATCCGTTGATGGGTTCGCGCGTCTGGTGCCGCTTCGGTTGTCCCCAGGCAGCAATACTCGGTCTCATCCAACGCTTCGCCTCGAGATTCCGTATCACCACGAACGGCGGCCAATGCATATCCTGCGGCAACTGCTCGACCTATTGCGAAATGGGTATAGACGTGCGCTGGTATGCGCAGCGAGGTCAGGACATCATTCGCGCGTCCTGTGTCGGCTGTGGTGTATGCTCCTCCGTCTGTCCCCGTGGCGTTCTCAATCTCGAAAATGGACCTGTATCCGAGCGCCTGCACTGACGATCTGCGAGCGCCGGCTTCGTGTACTGCGACAGCGCCGGTCTATATCAACGTATCCGCTGCATGCCTGTTTGGCTTCGGCTGAAACGCATGGTATGCGTGAGGTCAATCATGCGCCATACGGAGTTCCGGATCACTGAAGCCGTCTTCTCCCCAGTAGGGTTCGAGTTCGATTCCCAGCCCCAGTGCGATGCGATTGACGAAGTTGAAGTAGGAAACAATCAATGTGATATGGAGAATCTCCTGCTCCGTCCATCCCTCCACCTGCATCGCCGCGATGCGTGCGGAACTGTCATCCGCGGGATGCAGTGTCAATGCTTCGGCATAATGTAACATTGTCATTTCACGTGCACCCAGAGGAGCGTTGCGGTAGTTCTCGCGGACGCTGCGCACAAGCGCCCGGTCGCGTGTGACACGGTCCAGTGCATCGGAGTGGTGATGAATGCAGTAATCACAACGATTCGCAGCGGAAACCACGGTAGCGATCAATTCACGATGACGGCGGGAGAGCGGTCCCTGCGCGAACATCAACTGTTTGTACAATGCGACATGCGGCGGCAGGGTCTCCGGCAATTGGCTGTGTATGGCAAGAATATTG
>JAGTUW010000219.1 GCA_018224345.1 Bacteroidota bacterium | reverse complement strand
CTCGCTGGCACTGCTCGCCGTCGTTCTCGGTCACAACTATTCTCCGTGGATCGGCTGGAAGGGAGGGCGCGGCCTGGCCGCCGCCGCCGGCGCCTCACTCGTGTTCACTCCGCTGTTTGTCGGCGTCTGGGTGTTGCTCTGGCTGGCGGGGTATTGGAAATCCAGGAATGTCCATTTCGCAAATATCGCGGCGACGGTGCTCGCGCCCTTTGTTCCGCTGCTCGTGCCGGACCCGTTCGTTGCGACCTCATCTCCGGTACCGGCGACGGATCTTGCGCCTTTTGTTACCTTCGCCCTGCTCGGTATCGTCGTGATGCTGCGGCATATCGATCCACTGCGCCAACTCATCGTTTCGTATCGAGAACAGTAATAAAGGATCTCTCATGTTTCCCATCTCACGCTTTGCATCATCACTGTTGCTCGCGCTCTTTCTCATTTTTCCGACACATGCCTGCAATGCAGGGAAAGATCCGCAGGAGACCCCGGATCCACCGTCTCGACAAACCGCAGCAGCGAACGGACCGGAGGCAGAACGGCAAATCACCGACTCCCGCCGAAACGCGATCACGCGTGCTATCGAGGCAGTCAGTCCGGCCGTTGTCGGCATCAATGCCACACGTGTGCAGCGCAGGCGTGATGATCTTTTTTACCGCATGTTCTTTGGTGAACGCTACGCTATGATGCCTGTGCTCGGGAGCGGTTACATTATTTCTTCCGACGGCTATGTCCTGACCAACGATCATGTGGCGGGAAATGCCGAGGATATTTCCATCACGATGACAAACAGAGAAAAAATTCCCGCACGGCTGGTCGGTTCCGATCCGGTGACGGACATCGCGCTGCTGCGACTCGAGACGGATCAGGAGTTGCCGTATATAGAGCTTGGAAACTCCGATGATGTCATAGTCGGAGAATGGAGTATCGCGTTCGGGAATCCTTTCGGACTGATGTCCACCGGCGCACGAGCCACGGTCACCGTCGGTGTCATCAGTGCTACGCATGTCACGCTCGAGGAGACGGATGGACGCATCTACCGCGATATGATACAGACCGATGCCGCAATCAACAGTGGGAACAGCGGCGGTCCTCTGGTCAACAGTCTCGGGCAGGTCATCGCCATGAATACGGTAATATTTTCTCCCAATCAGGGGAATGTGGGACTCGGCTTTGCGATTCCCATCAATCGCGTACGGAAAATTGTCGAGATTCTGAAAAAGGAAGGAAAAGTAAATCGGGAATTTGTGCCCGGTTTCCGGGTGCAGCAGGTCAATGACGCAATCGCGCAGGCCTATGGACTCGATCGCGCGGAGGGTGTGATCGTTACGCAGATCACCAGCTCGCGTGGCGTGGCGGCACGGTCGGGACTGGAGGTCGCGGATATCATACTGACAGCCAACGGCGAACCGGTCTATTCAATCGGAGTGCTCGAAGGACTCATTCGCTATTCGCTGCGTGGTGAGGTGATCGAGCTCGATGTACTGCGCAACAACAAGACACGTACAATCAAAATGAAACTGGAGTAAAGAAACATATGATCGAACGCTATACGCGTCCTGAAATGGGAGCACTGTGGACGGATGAGGAAAAATTCCGGACCTGGCTTGAAATTGAAATCCATGCCTGCGCTGCGCAGGCGGAATTGGGCCTGATTCCGAACGAAGCCGTGGCTGTGATCCGCGATCGCGCAGCGTTTTCGGTTGAACGGATAAGTGAACTCGAGGAAACATTGAATCACGATGTGATCGCCTTTCTGACCAATGTCGCCGAACATGTCGGTGAGGAATCACGTTTTGTCCATTTGGGCCTGACCTCCTCGGACGTGGGTGACACCGCCCTGTCCGCGATCACACGCCGCGCAGGACTTCTCTTGCGCAAGGGCGTCGTCGGCTTGATTGACGTCACGGGCGCGCAGGCCGTCCGCTACAAATACACACCGATGATCGGCCGTACCCATGGGATTCATGCGGAACCGATGACGTTCGGGCTCAAGCTGGCGTTATGGCATGAGGAGATGCGGCGGAATCTCGAACGTCTCGATCGCGCGATCGCACGCATATCCTTCGGCAAAATATCCGGCGCGGTCGGTACATATGCGAACATCGATCCCTTCGTCGAGCGCTATGTCTGTGAACACATGGACCTGCAACCCGCCCCGATCAGCACGCAGATTCTGCAGCGTGACCGGCATGCGGAATTTCTCTCGACCTGTGCCATCATTGGCGGATCACTCGAGAAATTCGCAACGGAAATCCGCCATCTGCAGAAGACCGAAGTTCTTGAAGTCGAGGAATATTTCGCGAAAGGGCAGAAGGGGAGCTCGGCCATGCCACACAAACGCAACCCCATCACCTGTGAACGTGTCGCGGGTATGGCGAGATTATTGCGCGGCTATGCGCTCGCGGCGATGGAGAATCAGTCCCTCTGGCATGAGCGCGACATCACGCACTCCTCGGTCGAACGCGTGATCCTGCCCGACGCCACAATCGCCCTCGATTATATGCTCGCAAAAATGACGCATATCGTGGAACATTTTTTCGTCTATCCCGAGCACATGTTGCGGAATCTCAACGGGACGAGAGGCCTGATATTTTCGCAGCAACTGCTGCTTGCATTGACGAAAAAGGGTATGCTGCGGGAGGATGCCTACCGTATCGTCCAGGGCCATGCGATGCGTGTCTGGAAAGAGGAAGTGCATCTCCGGACTCTCGTGGAAGCCGATGGTGAAATCACGGACATACTCACCGCTACGGATATTGATGGGTGCTTTGATGAATCCCGCGGCGGGAAGCATGTGGACATGATTTTCGCCCGTCTCGGACTGGGAGAAGCGGCCTGACGGGAGTTCGCATGCATCTTAACGTTTGTTAATCTGGTATTCAGCTTCCAGTAAGTCTTGAAGGGTATCTTGCGTTCAGTAATCGCATGTTACATCCCACTCAGAAGGATTGCGTGCAATGGTTATTCAACAACCAGAAGTTCCGATGACGCAAGAAACTCCCAATATTCATCTCGTATTCCGCAGCCGGGAACGACTACTCTCCGTGTCATTACGGCATGTGGTGGAAGTCGTTCCCGCATTTTCTTTGCTGCATACACCCGGGTTGTCCCCGGTTCTTGCGGGAATGATTGCGTTCCGAGGAGATATCCTTCCGGTCATCGACAGTGCCGTGCTGCTGGGAGAAGCTGCAACTGCGATCGATCCGGACAGACAATTCATCATCCTCCGTGATGCCGGCTACGGTTCCGCTCTCTTGATCGATGCTGTGGTGGATATCATTGATATAGGGGACGAGGCATCGATACGCTCATTCGGCACGGGTTCAGGGCACCCGTTCGTGGGCCTCGTTCAGATGGGTGAGGATATGATACTGATCATCGATGTCCCCGCGCTCGAGAGAATCGAAGGTATCGGCACACTTCCCGATCTCTCCGTGACTCTTCTGGAACAACAAGGATGAAGCACGTGAACGCAAGAGCACATAGCATGCATGCGGAAGTACATCCAGCCCGGGTCATGCAGAAAATTGATCTGCTGCTAGGTCTGCGATACCAGCCTCATCAATGGAGTGATCTGCTCCGCCTGCTCAAACCAGCCGCACGTGAGCTGGGTGTGACGGAAATGTCGGACTTCCTGACGTCGCTGGTGCAGGGGCAGCAGGACAATCACTTCGTCTCTGTTCTCGCCAAGCACCTGACGATCGGGGAATCCTACTTTTTCCGTGAAATCATCGTATTCTCCCTGCTGCGGGAGACGCTTATACCCGAACTGCTCGCACGCAAGGAGGCACGCGGTGATTTTCGACTCCGTGTCTGGTGCGCAGGTTGCAGTACGGGGGAAGAGGCATACTCTATCGCCATCCTTCTTGATTCCTTTCTGGGGCAACGTCCGGAATGGAGCTACGAAATTCTCGGAACGGATATCAACCCCATCGCTGTCCAGCGGGCACGGGAGGGAGTGTACAGGGATTGGTCTTTCCGTGACGTCCCGATGGAACTTCATTCCGCGTATTTCGGGAAAACGGAAGAAGGGCGCCATGCGGTCGTGCCGATGCTCAAGCATCACACGGAATTTCGTGTTTTGAACCTCGTCGCAGCGCCGGCTCTGTTCCCGACGGGCTTCGATATTATTTTCTGTCGGAATGTGCTGATGTATTTCACGCGTGAAAAAGTGAAAGACGTCGTGCAGGGGTTCCGTCGCGCATTGCGTGAGGATGGCTGGCTGATTCCGAGTCTGACGGAAACCACGCTCATCAATAATCCAGGCTTCGAGGGGGTGCGTTTCGGCGATGCGACGGTGTTCCGCAAACAGGCCTCGATGCCGGAGATGCTGAAATTCCACAGGGAAGCACCGAAGGAGGACGTCGGTGAAGAAACGGCTGCATCGGAGCAGAAGTCTTCTCTGATAAATGTCCTTTCGGCATTGTTTACCACAACAGAAGCGCCAGCACCGCCTTCGTCCGCAAAGGAACAGTCTTCGTCTGCGGAGGAACAGTGGCCGTCTGCCGAGGAGATGCACGGAGTCAACAAGGACGCCGTTATTGCAGATAAACCGGGAAGCGGCGATGCTGCAACGGGAAACGAGGTCATGCCGAAGTCGGCATCGACAAAAGAGCGCGTTGCCCGTGCGAAGGAACTGGCCGATGCCGGGAATCTGCAGGAAGCTCTGCAGCAGATTTCGGAGGCTATTGCGGAAAATAAAATGGACCCGCACGCACATTACACCCATGGGACGATACTGCGCGAATACGGTGAAACCACCGCAGCTCTGCAATCCTTCGAACGCGCACTGTATCTGCACCAGGATTTCATCCCCGCTCATTTTTCCATCGCCACATTGCACAGGCAACTCGGGAACGGCGCGAGGGCGCGGCGCCATTTTTCCATAGCGCTGCATCTCCTCGGAGAGTTAACGGACAGTGATGGGATTCTCGAACCGGGTGAAATCACGGCTCGAAAAATGGAAGACATTATTCACACATTTCTTGAGCAATGAGTAACCATATCCGCATAGATAGCGAGAATAATGACACGGCGCAGTGGAGTGAAATTCATGAGCTCCTCCAATGCGTGCGGGATCGTCTTGAGGGAGTGGGGAAAGACGATCCTTCGCCAGACGCTGTGTTACGTGCACGTGCACGCTTGTATGCACGCGCGAGTGAGCATTCGACGAATGCAGAGCCTGCGGTCACAGAAGACATCGTGCTCTTCACTCTCGGTGGCGATACCTATGGTGTCGCATGCAATGATATCGAGGAAGTCATCCCGCTGCACAATCTGGTCGCCCTGCCACAGACCGGGAAGGGAATACTTGGCATCTCGAGTCTGCGCGGCGTCCTGTTCGCCGTCATCGATCTCAAGCGCATTCTCAATCTTCCGGCCTCGGAACTGACGACCATGCACCGGGTCCTGATGCTCCGGCGTGAACGTCTGAGTGTCGGCTTCCTGGTCGATTCCGTGCAGGGCATGCGCAGTTACAACAGGGCGGACCTGAGGGAATTGCCTTCGGAAATCCATGAACGCAGTCGCGCGTATATGCGTGGTCTGGTAGAGGGGCGCATTCTTCTGCTCAACGCGGGAATGGTGCTCGGTGATCCACTTGTCACCGGTGAGCGAAGAATACCGGTACAGCAGGAAAGAAACAGTCAATAGAGGCGGAAAATGAATTGGTTCGCGAATCTGAAAACCAAAAATAAACTGTTCCTCGGTTTCGGTGTTGTCATTACATTTCTTCTTGTCCTGATCGCTATTGACAATCTGCAATCGGGGCGGTCGCAGGTCGAGTATGAGAGGATGCGTACTGTACATATACCCCTCAACCAGGCCGGGAATGATATCATTCAGGAATTTATCCGGGAACGGATGCAGTTTTACCGGTTACGGCAGCATGTCGATCCGCGACTGAGTATCGGAGAATTCGAGGAATTACGCGAACAACTGTTGCTGCAACACAAGAAACTCAATGGCATAAAAGCCCGTCTGACAAATCAACTCGATGACGCACAGCAGCGCATGGAGGGAGATGATGTTGCGCGTTCGCTGCAGAATGTGAAGCAGCAATTCATCAAACTGAGTAGAACGCATGACGCCTTTCTCATGCTATCGGCGAAAGTCATTCCTCTCGTAGAACAACGGGATCTCAATGCGTTGCGCATGTTGCGTTCGGATCTCGAGGATAACGAACTGCTCTTTGCAGGCACACTCGATGTGTTCAGTTATGAGATGCGCAATCTCCTCGAAGCCTCGCGAAAACGCATCGATACCATACAGGATACCGCGCTGCTTGCACGGGTGCTCATCCTCGGTATCGGTGTGATTCTGATAATTTTCTTTGCCACCATCATATCCAGGCAGATTTCTCACCCTCTGAGTCTTGCCACGGAGGTGGCCGAACGGCTCGGACAGGGCGACACAAGTATACCGATAAGCTCCGATCGTACCGATGAAGTCGGGACGCTGCTGCAGACACTCGAAAAGTTGCGTGTCAATTCCGAGCACGAGGCACAAATCGCCGCACGTATCGCAGACGGAGATCTGACGGTTGAAATCACGCCGATGTCCGACAAAGACGTGCTCGGACATGCGCTGGCCGCGATGGTGGAGCGGCTGCGCACGCAGATCCGTGAAATGATCGAAGGTATCAATGTTCTCGCTTCGGCGACTGCGGAACTCTCCTCGACCATGGTGCAAATTGCGGCAGGAGCACGCGAGACCGCCTCGGCAGTCAACGAAACCGCAACAACACTGCTGGAAGTCAAGCAGGCCTCACAGCTATCGAATCAGAAAGCAAAAACTATTTCCGAGAATACGCAGCAGACGCTGCGCATTTCACACGACGGTGTCGACGCCATCGGGAAGAGCATACAGAGCATGGAGAACATCCGTGAGCAGATGCGCGGCATCGCCGAAAGTATTATCAAACTCAGCGAACAGGGGCAGGCTATCGGTGACATCGTCACTTCCGTCAACGACCTGGCTGAACAATCGAATATTCTCGCCGTGAACGCCGCGATCGAAGCCGCAAAAGCCGGTGATTACGGAAAGGGATTTACTGTCGTGGCCAAGGAGATCCGCAATCATGCCGAACAATCGAAACAGGCAACCGGGAAAGTCCGCTCGATCCTGATCGACACACAGAAGGCAACCGCATCCGCTGTGATGGTGGCCGAACGTGGCACCAAGCTCGCCGAGGACGGCGCGCAACTTTCCTCACATTCGGGACAGGCAATACAGACCGTCATGCAGGGGATCAACAATACCGCCGATTCGATGGTACAGATCGCGGCCTCAGCGAAAGAACAGGTGGTAGGCCTCGATCAGGTCACAACCGCGATTCAACACATCAAGTCGGCCAGCGAACAGAATGTGGAATCCATTCATCAGGTTGAACTCACCGCACAGAATCTCAAGGAACTCGGTACACGACTGCAGCGCTTCGTAGAACGTTATAAACTCTGAAAGACAGACCGCACGACACGCTATGATGAATGAAGCTGAATTTATCCGCAAGTTACGTGAAGCGTTCGCGATCGAAGCAGATGAACATTATCGCACGATCAGCAAATGCCTCAATGATCTCGAACACGTTTCGGGCGAGGAACGCCGGAATGTGATCGAATTGATATTCCGGGAAGCACACAGTCTCAAAGGCGCGGCCCGCGCCATCGATCGCAGTGATATCGAGGCGCTGTGCCAGTCACTCGAAAGTCTGTTTTCTCTGTGGAAGAAAGATGCCGACTCGGCCACATGCGAGCAATTCGATCTCGCGGCAAAAGCTGTCGATATCCTCCTCGACATGCTGGAAAGCGATATCGAATTGTCATTGAACAATGAGGCTGTCGCGGGACTGTTTGAAGCAGTAAAAGAGGTCGGCAGGGGAAATGTTGCTGAGTACCGTGATAAGAAGACACCTGCGCCCCCAGCGCCCCTTGCGGAGAGTGATCCTCTGCATGCTGCCGGTACAGCACGAGTTCCGGATGAGTCCGTCAGAGAAACAGCAGCGCTGTCGTCGAGTCCCGGGGAACGCAACACAGTGGCAGAAGCCTCCCTGATCGATGACACCCAGGTGACAACTAATACACCGGTATTGCGGAACACACCCGCGCGCTCTTCGACAACAGGTCCGGATACAGCGACGACCCCTCGCACGGATGTATTGTCTGAAGAACGAGCACAATCCGTCACGGATGCTTCGCAGGATGCGCTGAATCTGCCGGATGCAGAAAGCGAAGGCGACGGAGCTGTTGCTTTCGGTACAGACACGGTGACGAGGACACACGGGGATGCAGGCGTGCATCCGCCGGAACATGCGCATTACGCGAACGACGCAGTTCGCGCGGGAGGAAATGGACATGCGCCGGCCGTGGGAGGCACCGGTACAGCAGTGCGTGCGGTCAAGGAGACCATACGTGTTCCGATTGCAGAACTCGAATCGCTGTATCATCAGACCGAGGAATTGAGCAGCATCAAATTCATGCTGGGCAAACATGCCACTGATCTGCGGCGTGTCATGGACCAATGTCGTGAATGGATTCGGGAACATCAGAAACAGCGGCAGTCCGCACTCGAGGCGGCGGAGGTGCGTCTGTCACATGTCAACGAACGTGGGCAGGATACGGGCCGGCAGGAGACACTGGAGAATTTTCTCAAATGGACGGCACGGCAGATCGAAGGTATCGAATCGGCTGTCGCAAAAAATCTCGAGGATGGCAGAGGAACTCTGTACATGATGGAAAGCATGTCCGATGCGATGATGGACACTGCAAAGCAACTCCTGCTTATGCCGTTCTCTATCGTTACCGACCCTCTACCCACCATTGTACGCAAGTTGGCGCGGGACCTCAACAAGGAAGTGCGCTTCCACATCAGCGGTGACGAAATCCGCATTGACAAACGGATCCTCGAGGCCCTCAAAGATCCGTTGCTGCATCTGCTTCGCAACAGTCTGGATCATGGTATCGAGGATCCAGCGACACGCGCGCGCCATGGGAAACCCGTAGCGGGCAACCTTACGCTGGACATCCGGATGGCGCAGGATAATCGTATCGAAATCATTCTCGAAGATGACGGGCGCGGTATCGACATCGAGAAAATAAAAAGTAAGGCCGTCTCGGAAGGCCTGCTCTCGGTTGAGAAAGTCCGTACCTTGTCGGAACAGGATGCGCTCGAACTTGTTTTTCAGTCGGGGATTACCACCAGTCCCATCATCACGGATGTGTCGGGACGAGGCGTCGGCATGAATGTCGTACGCGAGAATATTGTCTCCATGGGCGGTGAGATAGCCATCAGTGCGGAGAAGGACAGGTCAACGGTCGTAAAAATATCCCTGCCTCTCTCGCTCTCGAATGCGCGCGGGGTACTGGTACGCAGTCAGGGACGCCTCTATATCGTGCCGCTGCAGTTCGTCGAACGCGGTATCGGCATGCATCGAGAGAATTTCTCCAGGCTTGAGGGGAAATCGGTAATGGAATACGAGGGACGCACGGTGACCGTGCGGCGGCTCGAAGACATTCTCAGCGGCAACGGAAACGGAAAGCGTGACGAACCTCCCCAGGCCACGATACTCATGCTCCGGCTCACTTCTCAATTGCTGGCCGTCGAAGTCGATGAAATTCTCTGGGAGCAGGACGTCGTTATCAAACCTCTGCCTGCACCGGTTTCGCGTATCCGCACTATCGCGGGCGCGACTCTGCTGAGCAATGGCGAACTGGTGCTGGTGCTGCAGGTACCGGATCTCTTCGACGCAGCCCGCGCCGTCAATGCTCCTGTACGTTCCGAAATGCAGGAGACCGAAGAGAGGAAAACCATGCGTCTGCTGGTTGTCGATGACTCAATCACCTCCCGCGTCCTGCTGCATGATATTCTCATCGCCTCGGGCTATGAAGTGAAAACGGCGGTGGACGGTATCGATGCGCTTACGCATATGAGAGAAGAACAATTTGATCTGATTGTGTCCGATGTCGAAATGCCGCGCATGAATGGCTTTGAATTGACCGAGGCGGTACGCAAGGACGAAAAACTGCAGGAACTCCCTGTCATACTCGTGACCGGTCTCGAGACGCAGGAGCACCGTGAACGTGGCTTCGATGTCGGTGCGAACGCCTATATCAACAAGAGCAGTTTTGATCAGAGCAATCTCATCAGTGTCATCGAACGGTTGTTGTAGGTGCTGAATGTATTTGCCATAGCGTTTTCCTCAGCCTGGGATACACAGCTCTCGCGATTGCTCGCGCAGCGGCGGGACATCCGCATCGGCAGGATGTTCTACGGTGGTGAGAATGTCGTCGATCTGCTACAGCTCGCGCAACCCGATATCATCGTCATCGACGGTAGTGGTGAACAGGGACTTCTCCGTCGGGTCATCAAGACCATCATGGAAGTGCACCCGCTCCCCATTGTCATTCTCATGCAACAGGACAATGAGGATGCCGATGCTGCTTCCGGGAGTTTTCTCGATGCCGGTGCATTGCGCGTCTTCAGATTGCCTGCTGCTCCGGTTCATCGTACCGGGCAGAATTCGGGTGAGCAGGATGCTGCCGGCCAACTCGTGCGTAATCTGGCATTGATGGCGGAGGTACGCGTGATACGCCGGTGGGACAGCAGGCAGTTGGAGTCGTTCACTCGTGTCCAGCAGGAGATTTCTCCAGTTTCCGACTACCTGCATGCGCCGCATGTCGTTGCCATCGGAGCGTCCGCCGGCGGGACCAAGGCGTTGCAGCATGTCTTCGCTCCACTGTGCTCCACATTTCCACTGCCGATTCTTGTAGTACAGCATATTGCCGGAGGATATGTGGACGGACTCGCCCGCTGGCTCGACGAACAAACCGCGCTGCGTGTAATCATTGCGAAGAATCATGAACGCATAGAGGCGGGGACGATTTATCTTGCTCCGGATAATGTACATTTGACAGTTGATGAAAAACATTGTATTCTTCTCTCCGATGAGGCACCGGTCAACGGCTTCCGGCCATCCATTGACCACCTTTTCGGAAGTATGAATCAAACATTCGGCGCACACACCATCGCTGTTCTCCTCTCGGGTATGGGGAACGATGGCGCAAAGGGGATGCATCGACTACATTCCACAGGTGCGCTGACCATCGCACAGGACAAGGAAACAAGTCTGATTCATGGCATTCCGGGTGAGGCGATCAAACTCGGGGCAGTGAGCACTGTGCTGCCCGTACAACAGATCGGACCGCTCCTTCTGTCTCTCGTCACGCAACCGGTTGACGAGGAAGCGAAAACTGATTACATTGACGATAACACTTGATATATAGACACTATGGCAAACGGAATAGAGATTCTGGTCGTTGAAGACAGTCCCACCCAGGCACTGAAGCTCAAGTATATTCTCGAACAGCAGGAGTATTCCGTGCGACTCGCGACGAACGGGCGCGAGGGTCTCGAGGCGATAGCGCAGCACCGGCCGACTCTGGTCATTTCCGATGTACTCATGCCGGAGATGGACGGGTATGAATTCTGTTCCCGGATCAAGAACGACGAGGAACTCAGCAGTCTTCCGGTCATTCTTCTGACCACACTTTCCGATCCTCAGGATATCATCCGCGGTCTGGAGAGCGGGGCCGATAATTTTCTGAACAAACCCTACAGCGAGGATGCGCTTCTTTCACGCATCAAGTACATTCTCGTCAATCTCGATGTCCGGTCGCGTACGCGAACGGGCATGGGTATAGAAATCTACTTCGCGAACAAGAAACACTACCTGACTTCCGAGCGCATTCAGATCATTGATCTTCTGCTTTCGACATATGAAAACGCAGTGGAAAAAAACCGTGAACTCGAGCAGACCAACAAGAAGCTGCGCACCACGCAGGAGGAACTCGAACGAAGCAACGAACAGCTTACCCAACTCAACGAGCAGAAAAATATGCTGCTGGGTATGGCCGCGCATGATCTGCGCAATCCGTTGTACCTGATCGAGGGCTACAGTGATTTTTTGCTCAAAGACAACAGTGAAAATCTTGTTGACGATCAGCGGAGCGTGATTTCCGCTATTCACGGCAGCAGCACCTACATGGTACAGATGATCAACGATCTGCTCGACGTACACAAAATTGAAACCGGCCGGATGGAATTGAAGCTGGAAATGGCCGATTTTCGCCAGGTCGTCGAACAGGTACTCGAACGGAATGCCTTTGCCGCCAAGAACAAGGGGGTGGAGGTCAGCGTCTCGCTGCCCGATCAGATCCCGCATATTCTCTTTGATCCCGCCCGTATGGAGCAGGTGATCACCAACCTTCTGGACAATGCCATCAAGTTTTCTTTCAAGGGTTCCGGTGTGGAAGTGACGGTTCAGTACGACAGTGATGAAATCATGTTTTCCGTGCGTGATCACGGTCCGGGTATTCCGGAAAAAGAGCAGGGGAAGCTTTTCAAGCCGTTCAGTACCACCAGTGTGCGTCCGACGGGGAATGAAAAGAGTACGGGACTCGGACTGGCGATTGCCGAGAGTATCGTCAGCCGCCATCACGGGCGCATCTGGGTAGAGAGCGAGCAGGGAAGTGGGTCACAGTTCAGCTTTGTCCTGCCATTTCGTCAACCCGCTGGGTATTGAAAGTTTGGGAACCGCCAGCATCTTGTTTCTTTTTTTCGTCCTTCTTTTCAATCTGCACATCAGGCAGGGGGGTTGTCCGTTGTCGGGCGGGTTTGCATATTGTTGCTTGAAGAAGTAACATACCGACGATTCTCTCAACACCCGGTGAATGCTTATGAGACTGCTGATAGTCGAAGACGAAGTAAAAGTTTCACAATTCCTGAAGAAGGGATTTGAAGAGGAGCTCTTTTCCGTCGACACGGCGGAGGATGGGGAGCAAGGTGTGTTCATGGCGATGACGGAAGATTACGACGTCATCATCCTGGATCTGATGCTCCCGAAGAAAAACGGCGTTGAAGTGCTCAAGGAGCTGCGGAAGGAGAACTCCACTCCCGTGCTCGTACTCACGGCCAAGGGACAGCTGGAGAGCAAGGTCGAGATGCTCAATATCGGGGCGGACGATTATCTGACCAAGCCCTTTGCCCTCGCCGAGTGCATTGCGCGTGTGCGTTCGTTGCTCCGTCGTTCCAAAATCGACAAACCGACGAATGTGCTGACGGCCGATACGCTGGAGCTTGATCAGATTCAGCACATCGTCAGGCGGGACGGTGATATTATCGACCTGACGGTCAAGGAATTCAAGCTGCTGGAATATCTTCTCCGGAACAAGAACAGCGTGCTGACACGTTCGGCCATCATCGAGCATATCTGGGAGATCACGTTCGACACCGGGACCAATGTACTCGACGTCTACATGACGCGTCTGCGAAAAAAAATCGATGATGATTACGATGTCAAACTGATTCATACCATACGCGGCGTAGGATACATTCTCAAGGATGACGCGGAATGAGTCTTGACGCAAGGCAGAAAGCTGTTCTGCTCTATTCTTCTGTAATTTTCGGGGCCTTCGTGCTGATCTTTCTCCTGGTCGTCACGATTTTCACGCAACATTTCTATTCGCTCAATCTTTTCGAGGCAAATGTTCTCGACCGCTATCGCTCGACGTTTACAGGTATCGGCATACTTTTTCTTCCAGCCGGATTATTTTTTGCGCTGGGGATCGGGTGGATAATCTCCCGGGAATTGTATCCAAAAAAGGCTTCCGGCATATTTCATCTTGACGGGCAGGAAGGAAGCAGCCAGAAAGAGGAAGACTTCCGGGAGAAAATGCATTCCGTGCACAGCACGATCAAGAATATGCAGGCGGCCTACGAACAGATACAGACCTTTTCCGCAAATGCATCTCATGAATTGCGTACGCCGCTAACCATCATGCGGGGTGAGATCGAACTGGCGCTCAGAAAGCTGAAAAAACCGGAGGAGTATCAGCAGTTGCTCGGAAGTCTGCACGAGGAAATCATGCGTCTCGCACGCATCCTCGATGATTTGCTGCTCATCGCGAAAACGGAGATAGGGGAGCGGCCCATAGAATTGCAGCCCTTTGATCTCCGCGAACTGGTCGAAGAGATGGGCGACGAGGCGGAGATGTACGCCGAGCAGGCGGAGGTGCGTTTCGAACTGGGCGAGACCGTCGAAGCATTCATAGAAGCGGATCCGCTGCGCATACGACGTGTACTGTTGAACCTTATCGACAATGCAGTCAAATACAACAAGAAGTACGGTCTGGTACGTCTGAGCATGCGCATCGAAGACGATGTCGTTGCGGTGGCTGTCGAGGACAGCGGCATCGGGATTCCGGCGGAGGCTTTGCCGCGATTGTTCGAACGGTTTTACCGCGTCAATGACAGCGGGACACAGGGGACAAGAGGCACCGGACTGGGATTGTATCTCGTCCATTGGATCATCAAAAACCATGGGGGCAGCATCGACGTTTCCAGCATCCCGGACGAAGGAAGCATATTCACTGTGTACCTCCCACTGCGCAATCCTGCGTAGCCCGGATGACCTGCCGGCAACATAACAGATAAAAAGACCGCATACACCGATAACCTCCATTGTACCTGCCTCACATCTCTTCTTAATCTTTCATATTTGTAATTCTGTATTCAGCCTGTTGTAAGCTGGCCATCATAGATTGGTATGTGTAGCTTGTACAACGTCAATCGAAATTGAAATGCACGCAGGAACACAGACGGATTTTAAGTACGGAGAAAGATTACACTCTTGTAATCCTCGATTCAGTCATTTGTAAGATACTGCTATTAAATTGCCTTACAGTAGTTAGCAATTATTCTACACGGTTCAGAACGAATCATCAATTAATCACTCACTCTCTTTCTACCATTTTCCAGGAGATTTGTTATGGGTACTCAACAGCTTCTTCTCATCGTCCTCGGTGTCATCATTGTCGGTATCGCCGTCGTGGTCGGCATCAACATCTTCGGCACCAACGCCGAGCAGGCCAACAAGGATGCGATCACGCAGGATTGCCTCCGCCTCGCAGCCGCCGCTCAGGGATTCTATCGCAAGCCGACCATGCTCGGTGGTGGCAACAATACATTCGACAAAATCACGATCGAGGATTGTGGTATGGCTGATGACGGAGCCGGCGCGGGCGTCAATGTGAACGCCACCTACACGATTACGGGTGCAGGTGATGCCTTCTCCGTTACGGGGACCTCACAAACCGATG
>JAGTUW010000218.1 GCA_018224345.1 Bacteroidota bacterium | reverse complement strand
GGGGGGGGGGGGGGCGGGGGTGGTGGCGGTGGGGGTGGGGCCACCTTCGCAAAGGGAGGCCGGTACATGACGCTGACACCGAGACGGAGGGCACTGACCTGCCAATCGAGACTGGAAACAACCGGTGTCACACCATAGGTAAACAGTGCTTCCGGCGCTGCAGTCAGCGTTCCTTCCTCATTCAGGGGGACTTCATACCGCAGGCCTGCAACGAGGGAAGCGGCAAACGCAGCCGCTTCCGGAATCTCGCCCGAGGAGGCATTGCGCGTGCGCTGCTGCGTATCAACGAAGACACCACGGTCGGCCGGATCGGTGATGGTCTCGACCTGCTCGTAGTCAGAGGTCAACACATACCCCGCATGCAATCCCGCCAGCAATGACAATTGATCCACCAGTCGCCATGCAAGCATCGGTTCGAAGGCCAGCGCGGAGAGCGAGGCATCAACCGTATGTTCAAACGTGCCTTCGTAGTAGGATGGAGCAACGTACAGCATTTCTTTTTCCTGCGCCGAGAGCAGTCCGCCGTAATCAACATAGCCGAGACGCAGCATCAGGGCCAGTCGGCTGCGGAGAGGTATTTCGTACAGCAGTCCGATTGCGAAGCCCGTCCCGTCTCCCTGTTCGAATCGTGGACAACAGTTCGGGATGCCAGGCAGTTGCTGAAAATCAGCAGTGTGATAATTCAGGGCATAATGTACAAATACACCGAAACGGTCACGGAGCGTGTCCTCCTCCGCCACGTCCTGAGCACGCAACGGCAGGAAGACCATCATGAGCATCAATGTGCCAAACAGACCACGTTTCATTTCCTACCTCATCGATGTTGAAAGCATCATTTCCTGCAAAGCTCAGGGTGCAATCTGCAACCAGCCGTCACGTGTCGTGACACGTACCAGTGCTTGACTCCATTCTACCCTCTCGAGTTTCAGAGGGACACGACCCCGGCCATCATGCACGATGGCCCGCAGTGTCGCCAAAGTCGTATTTCCATCTTCATGCCGCCCGTCAATACGGATACGCTGGGCCTCTGCACCTTCAGACAGAATCGTTCCGCCGGAAATCACGTCCAGCGTTTTTTTTTTCAGTGCGAGCACGGCGGAAACTGTTTCGTTCTGTGCCGTCTTCAGTCCTTGGGGATTGCTCAGCCGCAGGGAAATATCGATAGTATCGCCGACACGGACATTCATACGCGGCAGACTGACAGTGGCAGACGCAAAACGCAATTCCACTGGCTCGGAGAGCACCTCGCAACCCGCTTCGTTCGATGTGCGCACCTGGTAGCGACCCCCGCGGTCAACGACGAGGATGCGCGCATCGGCGGAGCGCAGAACTCTGCCGTCCCTCAACCATTGATAACGCGGAGCCTCTTCGGCGATCAGCGTATCCCGCTGCCTGCGCAGTTTCGCCACTGGGACCGGACGTGTATGTGTTGCGACTGAAGTCGCATTGCCTTCACAGCCGTTTTCACCGGTCACAGTCACAGCAAAACTCCCGCTTGTGTTCACTGTCAGATACCTGCCGGTTGCACCATTCGACCAAAGATAGGAGGCATATCCCTTTCCGGCATCCAGCACGACACTGTCACCTTCACAGAACATCAGAGGTCCCAGCGCCGTGATATGCGGATCGGGAGCCTCGAACACCCGAACACGCACCGCTTCGGAAGTGGCGGCACATTTGTTACGATCGGTGACCGTGACCATGTACTCCCCTGCTTCACTGACAGTGATGTCGGAAGGGCCGCCGCTGGAACGTTCGTCTCCTTCGTCACGCACACCCTCCGGAGCGAGGCGACCTTTCTCCACAGTACTCCAGGCATAAGAGATGTAACCGGGCGTGGCGACAAGACGCACGCGCTCTCCCTTACAGAGATCTGAATCACCATCTACTGTCAGGGCAATGCGTGGCGCCGGCAGCATCCGGACGCGCACACTGTCGATGTGCTGGCAGCCCTCGGCGTCGGTGATGGTGACGCTGTAGAGTAAATCTCCGCTCGGAGTCAGAAGTGGACTGGAGTTGTTGCGATCATCGATACCGGACGCAGGACTCCAGAACACCGAGTAAGGGGGAGTCCCACCGGTAATGTCACCGCCTATTCTCACAGGCTGCGCTTCACATACCGTGAGCGATGCTTCCAATGCGATCCGCAAAGGATCCGACACATGGATATGCAGTGAGTCCACCGCCGTGCATCCCTGTGCATCGGTCACCGTGACTCGATACGTGGTAGTACGCGACGGGCGCACCACCGTACTTGCCGCACGCGGAAATTCGACACCGGATGACGGTTCCCATTGATAACGATACGGAGGTTGCCCATCACGGACGCTCACACGCACCGTCGCCTCCGCACGAGAACACAGCCGCATATCCTCTCCCGCATCGACGACCGGGGGTGCATGCACAGTCACCGTGACGGTGTCGGTGCTGATGCAGTCGTAACGGTTGCGTACAGCGAGTATATACGTTGCAGTATTCCCGGGTTGCGCGCGCGTAATTGCGGAATGTGGGGAGGTCAGGCCTTTCGTCGGAGACCACGAATACGCAGCGCCGTGCGAGGTGTCGGCGACCGTGGGACCGAGACGTACATCATCACCGGCACACAGTTCCTGATCTCTACCGGCATCCGCTTTGTTACAGGGTAATACCGTCACTGTAATTGTGGCTGTGATACGACAGCCATTCTCATCCCTGACGGTGACAGTGTAGGTGGTTGTCTGTATAGGATTCGCAATCGGGTTGGCGATGCTTCCATCGCTGAGCCCTTCACGCGGCATCCAATCATACCGATACGGGCCACTGCCGCCGGTCACCTTCAATTCGATCACCCGTCCCTGGTCACGACAGATCGTCATCTCACGCGCAAGCGAAATCTCGGGTTTCGGATAGACGAACACGGATACCGCATCCTTTGCCGTACATCCCCGGGCATCCGTCACCGTGACAGTATACTCCGTTGTCTGATTCGGAGAGGCGGCGGGGCGCATGGCCGAGGGATCATCGAGACCGAAGCCCGGTGTCCACTGATAACGATACGGCGGGGTCCCGCCTGTGGCAGGAGCGCCGATCGGCCGCCCCGCACCGGCGCAGATACGAATATCATCACCCGCCTGTGCGCGTGGTGATGGAGCGACGGTCACCGTCATTTCATCGCTGGCCTGACAGCCGTTCGCATCAGTGATCGTCAGTGTGTAGACACGTGATGTCGAGGTGCGAACCGTCGGAGAGAGTTCACGTACGCTGCTCAATCCAGTTGCGGGCTCCCAGAGTACCGTATAGGGTGCCCGGCCTCCGGAGACACTGCCGTTGAGTGCGACAGGGACACCCTCGCAGAGCACGACATCTTCTCCGGCGTTGACGACAGGCCGGGCGATTATTTCCACATCGATTTGTTGCTCATCTGTACAACCCAGAGCGTCGGCGATGCGTACGGTATATGTCGTCGTCGTGGACGGCGACGCAACAGGTCGGGCGATACCGGCGTCGTTGAGCCCTGTCTCGGGCGTCCATTCAAACACAAACGGTGGTGAACCGCCGCGCACGCTTCCTGCAAGTTCCACGGACGTGCCGGCACAAATCTGGTGGCGGTCCTTGTACCGGAGTTCGGGACGTGGCTGCACGGTCACACGGACAGAAGCTCCGACCGTGCAACCATTGGCATCGGTCACCGTGACGGTGTACGTGGTATTCCGCGCCGGTGAGGCGAATGGCATCGCAACCGATGTCCCGCTCAATCCGGCAACGGGGGTCCATGCATAGCGGTAGGGCGGTGTCCCGTCTGTCGCTATGGCTCCGATCTGCACTCCCTGTGCCGCGCAGGCCATGGCCTCACTGTCCATCTGCAGTATCGGTTGCGGATGAACGATCACCGGCACGGAATCACGCACGACGCAGCCATTGCCGTCGCGCACACTCAACACATACACCGTGCTCCGTTCAGGGCGCACCTCGGGTGTGAGAATTGTTGCAGAGCTGAGCCCCTCTCGCGGTGTCCATTCATACGTATAAGGTGGTTTGCCACCGCTGACCCGTCCACGGAGTTTGTCTGCGCTTCCAGCACAGAGAGACAACCCATCTCCTGCATCGACGACTGGCGGTGCATGCACTGTCACATACAGCGTATCGGAAACCGAACACCCGTTGGCGTCGGTCACGTTGACAACATAGATCGCATCGTTGCGTAGTATGAGTACCGGACGCTGCACTGCAGGATTGTTCAGGCCGGACGCGGGGGACCACCGGTAACGAAACGGAGGTGCACCACCCTGGACGGTAAGATCCAGGGTCGTGGGTGAGAGCGCGCAGGTGATGAGTGTTCCGCCGGCATTCGCTTCAATGCCCGGGTGTACCCGTATCGTCAACGAATCCTTCCCCTCACAGCCCAATGCATCGGTCACCGTCAGGATATATTGTGTCGTACGGGATGGTTCCGCGACAGGGTTTGGTGCCTCGGGGTTATTCAGCCCTTCTGAAGGCGACCAGAGAAATGAGTACGGGCCC
>JAGTUW010000217.1 GCA_018224345.1 Bacteroidota bacterium | reverse complement strand
TCTGTCAAGGTAATAAACAATTTGTTTTTTTTACAAGCATCGATGTTTCTGCCTGAAATGAAAGGAATTCGTACTTTTCCCTGTGTGACAATCAACCGGGAAACGCAACACAATGAATGCACTGCTGATCATGCTTTTCTCCTTTGCCGGGTACCTGCTGATGTACCGCTTCTACGGTCGTTTCATCGGCCGCAGAATCTTTGCGATCGACGACGGGAATACGACACCCTCAGTGGAATTCAACGACGGTATCGACTACGTTCCCACGCGGAAGGAAATTATTTTCGGACATCACTTCACCTCCATCGCCGGGACCGGACCGATTGTCGGGCCGGCTATCGCCATCATCTGGGGCTGGTTGCCGGCGCTGCTGTGGGTCTTTATCGGCAGTATCGTCATGGGGGCCGTCCATGATTTCGGCGCGCTTATCATTTCAATGCGCAACAAAGGGACATCCATTTCCGACTACACATCGAAATATGTCAGCACCCGCGCCCGACTGTTCTTCTTCGTCATCGTCTTTCTGGAATTGTGGATTGTCATTGCAGTGTTCGGACTTGTCATCGCAGTCATCTTCGATATGTTTCCGACATCCGTGCTCCCGGTCTGGATGCAGATTCCCATCGCCATCGGTCTCGGAACACTGATCTATAAAAGAGGAAGGTACTTCGCGTTCTGGTCGCTGCTTGCCGTCGCAATCATGTACGCGACGGTAGTGCTGGGTTCCTTTCTCCCATTACAGATGCCAGCTGTTTCCGGCATTCCCGCCACTGGTGTATGGACCATACTTCTGCTCATCTATGCCTTCATCGCATCGGTCCTTCCGGTCACGACACTGTTACAGCCACGGGATTTCATCAATGCCTACCAACTGGTCATCGCCATGCTGCTGCTGACCACGGGTGTGATCGCATCTGCAGCGTCGGGACATCTCACGATCGTCGCACCGACCGTCCGTGCAGCACCGGCGGGCGCCCCGCCGCTCTGGCCGTTCCTTTTCATTACGATTGCCTGCGGCGCGATCTCCGGCTTCCACGCGCTCGTCTCGTCCGGGACATCGGCAAAACAGGTGCGCAGAGAAAGCGATGCGCTGTTCGTCGGCTACGGTTCCATGCTGGTCGAAGGCGCACTCGCCACGCTGGTGATCATCGCCGTCGCTGCGGGCATAGGACTCGGCACAACCACGACGACAGGCGTACATCTGACGGGAGTTGCGGCATGGACGGAACAATACTCGTCCTGGGCCGCCGCCTCCGGCATGGGGTCGAAAATTACCGCTTTTGTCGATGGCGCTTCCAACATGATCGCAGCAACGGGTGTCCCCCGCGGTATTGCTGTCGTGATCATGGGCGTATTTGTCGCTTCATTCGCAGGTACGACACTCGATACCGCGACGCGCATACAACGCTATGTCGTCACTGAACTTTTTACGGAGCTGCGGCTCCGGGTTTTTCGCAACCGGTATATCACTACCGGTTTCGTCATAGCCACTGCAGCGCTGCTCGCCTTCGCATCAGGTGCCGACGGGACAGGCGCGCTGAGCCTCTGGCCTCTGTTCGGAGCGGTCAACCAGACCCTCGCAGCATTGGCACTGATCATTGTCACACTGTATCTGAAATCCCGCGGGGGACATTCATGGCTGTTCGCCGGAGTACCCGCAGTCTTCATGAGCGTAATGACACTGTGGGCTGCCGTGCTCAACCAGGTGGACTATGGCGCCTCGCAGAACATCCTCCTCCAGATTATCAATGCCTTCGTCATTCTCATCGTTCTCTGGGTGATCATCGAAGGTATGATCAGCTTTTTCCACATGAATGCAGCGGCAGGACGAGAGACCGGGAAGGGAACGGAAATATGAGACCAGCAACACGACAACAACAACAAGAGAACGGATACATGCACCCACCACCTGAAGAGCAGTTGCGCATGCATCTCCGCAAACGCTACCTGCTTCTGCTCTCTCCACCCGCACTCCTGTTCCTGCTGACAGAACTCGCGAAAGCCAACGATCTCTTCGGTGGCCTCCCCCACGTCAATCATGCTGTCTGGGATGTCGTGCTCTTCATCGCTGCCGCGCTCACAGCAGTTGCACTCCCGGTTTTCTATCGCGTGCTCTTTGCCCGGGCGAACAGTGACAGGACCGCCGTGAAATTCTCAGCGTTCTACCGTTTTGAAAACAACAGCATGGTAATGGCATTGTATACTCCGTGGATCGCAGTGATCGCCTCCCTTCTCTCGGTGGCAGGGACGCATATGACAGGAATTTTCCTGCTCGCACTCTATGCGTGCTATGTCTTTTTCCCGTCGGAGAAACGGCTCACAGCCGATGCCAGGGTGTTTCGCGTCACCATGCCCCGCATGAGAGCGACATCGGATCAACAACCTTCCGGGGAGAGTTGATCATGTCTCCATCATTGCGCAAACTATTGACGCTCCTCTCCGACATGCATCGCAACCAGGCGGTGGACCTGCTGGAATGGGAACTCACGGAATTGCGACAGGTTTTCGCCCTCCTTGTCGCTGGACAGGCAATAGGCCTTCCCGCGCCACCGGCGGAAGTGACACTCTCACTTCTCCCCGAAATGGAGGAGGAGCTGCAGCTCCTGATCAATCACCTCGGTACCGCGCAATCACCACTCTCGCAGCTCTACTCATCACTCCCGGTGGATTGAACTTCATGGCACGAAAAAACATCGTTACGATGGAGACAGCATCGCATGCAGAACGCCACCCCCCCTGCCTGTTCCACATCGGAAAAGGGGGCACCGGGAAATCGACGATCTCCGCGCTCCGTGCGCTGGCACTTGCCCGGCAGGGCAAACGTGTCCTGCTGCTTTCTCTCGACCCTGCGCACAACCTTTCCGATATTTTTGCAACACACATTGGCAATGACACCATCGAACTGTGTACGAACCTGCATGCATGGGAAGTTGATATCGATGAGTGGATTACCCGCGCGCTCGACGATCTGCAGCAACGACTGCGCACGGAATACGCTTACCTTACGGCAATCAATCTGGAACAGTATTTCCGCGTTCTGCAGTTTTCTCCGGGTATGGAAGAATTTGCACTCCGTAATGCATATGAACATGCTCTCCGCACATACAGTGGCTGTGACGCCATCGTCATCGACATGCCTCCCACAGCGCTGGCATTGCGCTTCTTCGCCTCCCCCGGTATCGCTCTGGCCTGGACCGAACAGCTGCTCCAACTCCGCAAGACGATCAAGAAAAAGCAGGACATCGTTACGAACATCCGCATCGGGAAGCACTCTGTCGAACGCGACCGCATTCTGCTCCGGCTGCAGGAACAGCATGCGTCCACCTCCGAAATGAAAAAGGATTTTGCAGACGCAACAGCCACACGGATCAGCGTAATCATCAATCCCGATACTCTCTCGTGGCGGGAAGCGCTGCGCATTCTGGAAGGCACTGCCAATCTCGGAATACGTCCGTATCATCTGATTATCAACAGGCATTCTGCCGACCGGGAAATCGATGTGCTCCCCGATGCACTCTCGGCCCTTTCGGTATTGACCCTGCCACAATCCTCCACACCGCTCATCGGCCTGCGGCAACTCAATGCCTTCCTCGACGAAACGGGCAACACCGCGGCGCTGACCGAGATCGCACGCGACTAACACCCGGCGCACATGGATATTCAGGCCGGCCATCACCACCACGCCACTCTCCGGTTGCAGATGCAGCGCTTTGTCGAGTCGCTGCTACGCGACCACGTTGCCGCCGGTGTCGATGTCCAGCAGACTACTCCCGACGGATGCGAGGATGAAAAACATATGGCGGAATGGAAAAACATATGGCGGAATGGATTGTGTGCGAAAGCGGACGGATGATTTTTTCATGGATTTCCGGTGTCCCCCTCTTGAATTTCACGAAAATTCTCAGTAGCATATGATTCGGTTCATCTTTCTCCCAATCCATTTATTCACTCACACGCGATAAGCAGAGGAACACACTATGCCCAACACTGTTCATGTCGCAGTCACCGGCGCCGCAGGCGCCATCGGCTACGCCATCCTCCCCCGCATCGCATCGGGCCAGATGTTCGGTCCCGACACAAAAGTCGCACTTCACCTGCTGGAACTTCCGCAGGCAATGTCGGCGCTCGAGGGCGTCGTCATGGAACTCGACGACTGCGCCTTCCCCCTTCTCGAAAGTATTCAGATCAGTGATTCGCCTGATGTCGCCTTCGAAGGCGTCAACTGGGCACTGCTCATTGGTTCCAAACCCCGGACAAAGGGAATGGAACGCAATGATCTGATACGGGACAACGGACCGATTTTCGTCGGCCAGGGCAATGCCCTGCTCAAGTCCGCAAGCGACGTGCGTGCCGTAGTCATCGGCAATCCCTGCAACACGAACGCACTGATCGCAATGCACAACGCGAAGGAAATTCCACCCGAGCGTTTCTCGGCCATGACACGTCTCGATCAGAACCGCTGCATGGCGCAACTTGCCGGCAAGGCAGGGGTCGGTGTCAGCTCCGTCAGCAACGTCACGATCTGGGGAAATCATTCCGCGACGCAATACCCTGATTCCGAAAACGCGAAGATCAACGGACAACCGGTATCAACCGTGATTACCGACACCGAATGGCTGCAGGAAACCATGATCAAAAAAGTGCAGAACCGTGGTGCCGAAATCATCGGTGCGCGGGGCTCTTCATCGGCATTTTCGGCCGCGAACGCCGGAATCGATCATGTGCGCAGTCTGATCGAGAAAACTTCGGAAGGACTCTGGTATTCGGCTGCCGTCCCGAGCGACGGGAGCTACGGGATCGAACGAGGACTGGTATTCTCCTTCCCGCTGCAGAGTGATGGCAAAGGGAATTACAGCATCGTACAGGGACTCCCGCACAGCGAATTCGCGAAAGAGAAAATCGAGAAGACACTCGCGGAACTTCTGAAAGAAAAAGACGTGGTCAAGGACCTGCTCTGAGCAGGCCGCTTATTCCGTCATGACTTCCTCTATGATGCCCCCACCGATGACGTCATCACCATCGTACCAGACGGTGGACTGACCACGGGTGATGGCACGACGCGGAGAATTGAAGCGGACTTCAATGCGCCCGTCAGGCTGTGGATGCAGCTCGGCGGGCGCACCCGCATCCTTATAGCGGATTTTCGCGGTGACGTGTACGGGGCGGTCCGGGAAAGGATATTTCTGCATGTTGACATCACGTACGATACAACGCGTGTGCAACAATTCATCCGTTCGACCGACAACAATACTGTTGTCTCCTGCATTGATCTCCGTAACGAACACCGGTTCGCCCACGGCGACATTGAGGCCCCGTCGCTGCCCAATCGTGTAGAAGGGATAGCCGTCATGCTCGCCGATCTCCCGGCCTTCAAATATGACCTTGCCACCGCTGACACGTTCTTCGAGTCCTTCCACGTTATCTCT